>CAVLAV010000176.1:0-4679 GCA_963660735.1 bacterium | reverse complement strand
GTTCGTTCGTCATTATCGAAATATTCAGGTGAGAAGAAGCGGGGCTTGCCTGAAACATATGGATATCGCCGGGTTTGAGTATGAATACGTCGTTTTTTTCCATAATGTATTTTTTGCCGTTACATATCTGAGAAACAGGACCGTTATAGATAACGACGATTTCGTAATATGTGTGGGTATGCATAGGGGTAGCCTTTTTATACCACCAATGAAAATCAAGTCCGCTGTCGGCATTTCTGAACTCGTTTTTGGGTGTCAGAACTTTTGTTTTGTCTGTTTTTTTCATAGTCGGTACTCCTGAATAGATTCAGTATAACACATATTTAGATTTTGTCAACAAATAATAGCGAGCGTTTAAGGTTTTTGTGTTATTTCATCTTTGCACAACAAAAAATTCGATTATTTGCTATAATCGTAAAAAAACGCAACTTTCACGAAAAAAAAGTAATAAAAAGCAACACGACTTCGTTAGCGCAGTTTATAATATGCGCGACGATAGGGGTGGTATATTCCTAATTACTGTCGTTCAAACTTTTTAGAAAAGGAGCAGAAAAAACACTTTATGACGGACTCACAAATAAAGTCGGCAATTAAAGATAAGCGTATCAGAAAGTTGAAGCGCGCGATATTTTTATTGTCGTTTATATCAATACCGACTATATATTTCCTTGTGTTCTACGTTTATGTAAACGCAAATTCGTTCGTTATGGCTTTTCAACTTACGAAACAGGGAAAAACATATTGGACGCTCGAAAACTTCGGTAGATTTTTCCACGATATGGCGACGGAAGGTTCGGAGATGGGCATTGCGTTCAGAAATACGTTTATTACGTTCGGCGTAAATATGTTCACCTTTATAGTGGGATTCTTTGTATCTTATTTCCTTTATAAAAAGATTTTTATGTATAAAGTATTTAAGGTGTGCTTTTTCCTGCCGTCTCTGATTGCCGGAACGATAGTCAACTCCGTGTTTATGCAGATTATAGGCGTAGACGGACCGATTGTAAGTCTGGTAAAAAATATATACAACCTTAATTATATGCCCGATTTGCTTGCAGAGGAGAGATTTGCCAATAAAGTGGTGTTAGGTCAACTTATCTGGCTTAATTTTCCTGCGAATATGGTTTTGCTCAGCGGCTCGTTCGGCAGAATTCCCGAGTCGGTTATAGAATCCGCAAAACTCGACGGCGCGAATTGGGTGCAGGAATCCTTTAAAATAGTTATACCTATGGTGTGGCCCACGGTGGGATTGCTTTTAATGATGAACATTGCAGGCATATTCGGCGCAAGCGGTAACGTATTCCTTTTGACAAAAGGCAAAGCAGGGACGCAAACTCTCGCAAATTGGATGTATATGCAGTTATATACGATACAGGGAGATCCGAGCGAATCGAACGCGTTCAATTATATGTCCGCAGTCGGTTTATTGTTGACGGTCGTGTCGGTAACGATTGCGTTGACCGTCAGAAAACTTTCGGATAAAACTTTCGGGGAGGTACAATATTGATGAAAGCAAAAAGTTTATTTGTCCGTCGTTCTGCGTCCGAAAGAGTTGTGTTTGTCATTGTATTTCTGATATTTGCGGCGGTATCGTTAAGTTATTTATATATTTTCGTCTGGGGCTTCTTAGCAGGCTTAAAGACTCACGACGAAGTTATAATGAATCCGTTCGGACTGCCTTCAACGCCGCATTTCGAGCATTATCTCGAAGTTTTCACCGTTATGAAAATCAATGGATATAACTTCTTCGGGATGCTTTTAAACAGTATGTACTTCTCGATATTAGGTCCGTTGATTACGAATATGATGGCTTGTATGCTCGCATATGCGACTACAAAATATAAGTTCCCCGGCTCAAAATTATACGGCATAATAGTCACGTTTATCGTAATACTTCCTATATACGGAAGTGGCGGAAGCGCATACAGACTTTATCATAAATTAGGACTTATAAGTTCGTATTCGCAAATAATTCTCGCGTTTGGCGGAATGAATATGACTTATCTTTACTTTCAAGCGGCATTTTCCAATCTTTCGTGGGGATATGCCGAAGCGGCGTTTATAGACGGCGCAAACGATTATACCGTATTTTTCAAAATAATGTTGCCGCAAGTTATGAATGTTTTCGGCACGTTATTCGTTCTGGCGTGGGTTGGAGATTGGAACAACTATGCAAGTCCGTTGATTTACTTGCCGAAGTTACCTACGCTTGCAAGCGGTATTTACACATTTGAACTCAATATGACGTATGAAGTACGTATGGACTTACTTTATGCGGCTTATATGATAACGGCGATTCCTCCGTTAATTCTCTTCTCGGTGTTCAATAATGCGTTGACGAGCAACCTGAGTATGGGTGGGTTAAAGGAATAATAAAAAACTCAAAGAGGTAAGAAAATGAGAAAGAAAGTTTTGGCAATTTTGTTAGGACTCACAACCGCGATTTGCAGTTTTGCAAGTTGCTCCGGCAATGGTAACAACGGTAAACATAACGAAAACGAAGTTAAAATAAAAATTTGGTCTTCGGGAACAGGTACTGACTTTTTGGTAAGAGCAATAGACGCGTTTAACGCAAAAAATACGGGTTACACCGTAAGTTACGAACCTTCGTCGGTCGCGTCGACAATAGCAAGCGACTTCGGTAAAGAGGATGTCGACAGCGCCGATATCTGGATGTACGCAATCGATGACGTAAGTTATAAAATCAGCCGTTATGCCGAGCCGCTTAACGAAGTGCTTGAAGCGAAAAACGAAGGCGAGAGCAAGACGATCGGCGAAAAGTTTGAAAGCAGTTTCCTGAAAGAACTTGAATATGACGACGGAAACTTTTATTCGTTGTCGTATGGCGGCGGTTGGTACGGAATAGTATACAACACCACCGTGATTGACGGAACGACATATAAAGTTCCCCGCACGACGGATGAATTGGAAGCATTGGTTGTTTCTCTCTACGAAGACAACAACGTGACTATGAAACCGTGGATAAACTTTAACGAAGAAGTTTATTGGAGACATATGCTTGGCGTATGGCAGGCGCAGTACGATAGTTTGGACTATGTAACGAACACTTTCTGGAAGCTGGACGGCGGTGCGGAAGATCCCGCTCCTTCGAAGAACATTCTTATAAAAGAGGACGGAAGATACCAAGCTCTTAAAGTGTTGGAGAGAATAATGAAACCCGACTATGCGGTAGACGGTTCTAACGGCAACACTCACACGGCTTCGCAGACGAAATTCTTGCATAACGAAGCGGTTATGATGATAAACGGCTCGTGGCTTCTTAATGAAATGAGAAACACAAGCGGCTCGAAAGACAGTTTCGCGATGATGAAAAGCCCCGTTATAAGTTCTATAATCGATAATTGTCCGACGATAGACGGCTATGACGGCGGAGAACCGGACGAAGAACTTTGCGCGCTTATAGATGCCGTAGATAAGGTTTCTTCGGCAGAAGAAGTTCCTTTGACTGGCGAAGGTTACGAAGTTTCGAGAGAGGACGCCGACAGAGTTTACGAGGCAAGAAATCTTATGACGAGCAACTTCGACGCTCACGGCGTGGTTATTCCGAAGTATGCTACATCGAAACAGGGCGCGAAGGAATTCCTTAAATATTTCTATTCGGATGAGAACCTTGAAACTTATTGGAAGACTACGCAACTTCCTATGATGATAAAGTACAGCAACGGAAACGGACCGGATATGACCGATTGGGGAGCATGGAGTATCGCTCAACAGAAATTCTCGTCCACGGCTATTCCTATTCACACGATAAAGAGAGATTGCAGCACGATATTCACTTTGGGCGGCGCTCAGATTTATGCGACGGAGTATGTTATTAAAAATATGACCGGACGCGGAAAAGAATATAAAGGCGCTCAGGCAACGTGGGATGCCGTTGTGAAGTTCCACAATGCGAATTGGGAGAACTATAAGACAAACGCTCAGTTGTAAAACGGAAATTTGTCGCATAGGCAAAATCAAAACGGAAAAGTATGCATAATTTAGTGATTTCGGCTTGGCTTATACCGTCAACCCTGAGCAAAGAAAACGTAAGTTGGATCAAAGAGGCGGGAATCGACTCTTTGTTTGCGATGGGTACAGGTATAAGTGAGGACGGCGCGGATTCTACTATCCATTACGACGAATACACCGATAACGCCGAAAAAGTTCTGAACTTACTGAACGAAAACGGCGTTAAGGTGTATATTAACTCGGCTGTTAAAAGCAAGGAGAAAATTACTCTTTTTAATCACGACGCCGTACTCGGTGTGGTCATCGACGAACCCGATAAGGCGCAGATAGACGAGTTGGCAAAACAAGTAGAATATTACAACGCAAACGCGAACGGTAAAACGGTATATGTCAACCTTTTTCCGTCTCACGCGCCGACCGTAACGAACGATTTTAACGGTTCTTACGAGGATTATCTTAAATATTTCTGCGATAATTTTTTGTCCAAACTGACTACGGGCGAAAAATGGTTATCCGTTGACAGATATCCTTTAACGTATGACGCAAACGGAAACAAATGTCTCGATACGGGTTGGCTTGCCGACGTTCAGTCGGTTGCAACCGTCGCAAAAAGTTATGTCGGCGTAAAGACAAATTTCTTTATCCAAACTATGCCTTTCGGTACAACCGACGGAGTAAGAAAAGGCGCGGTTGACGGTTCGAGAGAC
>CAVLAV010000175.1:0-4680 GCA_963660735.1 bacterium | reverse complement strand
GCTATAGTCTGCCTCGGACTCGATACCGACCTGATCAAAATGTTCTCGGCGTTGGTGGTAGCGGTGTTCCTCGCACTGCCGCATTTTAAAAATAAATTAAAGCGCAGGGGCGGTGGCGAAAAATGATAGAACTTATAAACGTTAAAAAATCGTTCGGGGACGGAACGGACAAAAAGACCGTTTTAAACGGCGTAAACTTAAAACTCGAAAAAGGCGATTTCGTTACGGTTATCGGCGGCAACGGCGCGGGCAAGTCCACGCTTTTAAACGCGATAGGCGGCTCGATTTCCGTAGACGAAGGCAAGATAATAATAGGCGGAAAGGACGTTACGCGAATGCCCGAGCATAAGCGCGCCGCGTTTTTGGGCAGGGTGTTTCAAGACCCGCTCAACGGCACTGCGGCGGATATGCAGATAATAGAAAATCTCGCGCTTGCCAAAAGGCGGGGAAAACGAAAAACGCTGAAATGGTGCATAGGTAAAAACGAAACCGAAGAATATAGGCAGTTGCTTAAAGAATTCGACCTCGGGTTAGAGGACCGACTTACTCAAAAAGTCGGTACGCTGTCGGGCGGGCAAAGGCAAGCGCTTACGCTTTTAATGGCGTCGCTTTCAAGTCCCGAGTTGCTGCTGCTCGACGAGCATACCGCCGCGCTCGACCCCAAAACCGCCGAAAAGGTTTTGCGCCTTACTAACGAAATAATCGCGCGCGAAAACCTTACCGCCCTTATGATAACGCATAATATGACCGACGCGTTAAAGTGCGGTAATCGCCTTATAATGATGGATGGCGGCAGGGTTGTATGCGACGTGCGCGGCGAGGAAAAACTCCAACTCACCGTGAACGATTTAATCGAGAAATTCGGCAATTTTGCTTGACTTATTCTATGCCTCGGGTTAAAATATAAAAGAGGTGAATTTATGAGGATTTTATTTATAGGCGATAGCATAACCGATATGCGCAGGGATAGGGAAAACGATTTTACTCCGTTCAGTTACGGTTGCGCGTATCCGTTTTTGATACAGGCAAAATTGAGCGAGCAAAGCCCCAAAAAATACGATATTTATAATCGCGGAATAAGCGGTAACAGAATAGTCGATTTGTACGCCCGCATAAAGTGCGATTGTTGGAATTTAGCCCCCGACGTTATCAGCATACTCGTAGGCATAAACGATATTTGGCACGAGATAAGCAATAAAAACGGCGTTGATATAGTGCGTTTTGAAAAGGTGTATCGCGCGTTTATTGAGGACACCAAAAAGGTGTTACCGAGCGTTAAGTTTATGCTTTTGCAACCGTTCGTGCTCGAAGGCAGCGCGACGAGCGAGCATAAGGGCGAATTCGATAAGGTAAAGCAGTACGCCGAAGTGGTTAAAAAACTTGCCGACGAATACGGCGCGAAGTTAGTGCCTTTGCAAGCCGAATTCGATAAAGCGGCGGCGCAAAACGGCGCGGAATATTATTTGTTCGACGGCGTGCATCCGTCCGTCGCGGGCGCAAATATTATAGCCAAGCAATGGCTTAAAGCCTTTGCCGAGATTTGATATTATACTTATTTAATGCGCGGTAATACGTTTGCATACTCGAAAAACCGGACTCCAACGCGAGTTCGATTTTTTTTCGCGTCTTGTCCGCGCGCGATATATAGTCTAAACGGCGTTCGTTAATGTAGTCGTTCAGTCCGTGTTTCATATAGCGGTGAAACACTCTCGAAACGTATTCGCGGGAATAGCCGAGTTCTTTCGCAATGCGTCCGAGCGACAGTTTTTCCCTAAAATTATCGTCCACAAACTGTAAAATCTTGCGCATAAGCGTTTCGTCGTTGGCGTATTTTTCGTCGGTAAGTTCGAGTTTGGTAAACGCGAGCGCGAATATATAGTTGATAGCCGCAAAGGCTACTTCGTCGGATAAAACGGGTAAAAACGCATACTTGCATATATGCGCAAACTCGGCTACGAGTTTTTCGTCCCTTATAACGGGGTTCGCTATTTTCAAACCGTTTTTCAACCTTTTAAATTCGCCGAGCAGTGGCGGCGGCACGATAATTACGTAATCTTCGTCGTTTATACGCGATAAATCGTAGGAATGAATAGCGTAGTTGTCTATAATAGCCGCCTCTCCGCTTTTTACCTCGTAACCTACGCCGTTTACCGTAATTTTTTGTTCTCCGCTTACGCAAACGTATATTTCCGCGTTGGAGTGGTAGTGCGGCGGATAGGAGTGGTTGTGTTTAAAGTTGCAGGATACCGTTTGATTTTCTTCCCGCCAAGCCTCGTAAAATTCCATATAATCCGATTTTATCACAATACGGCATAAAAGTAAACCTATTCGGCGTAAAAATTAAAAAATAAGTCAATAAATGAGATAAAATACTTGCAACGATATTGACCTAATCGCCGCTACGGTGTATAATTAAATCGTCGCAGGAAAAATATTTGCGGCTATAAAAAAGCCACAGGTGATTGCGTTTGAACCCGCCAAAACGCCGATATTTACGCGCTTTTTGCCAAATTCGACTTCGCCCGTACCACAAAGTACGAACAAAGCCGCCTTCGCCAAAAATCATCGAAAATAGCGACGTTTTGGTTGCAAGCAAGTATTGCGTTGCGTTTTTAGGTTAAGACAAGGCGCGCGAGCGGCTTAATACACAAGTATAAGCCGTGAGCGCAACACCGTATTAACCAAAAACACAGCGCAAGACCGTGGTTCAAACGCAATCACCTGTGGCTAAGGAGATTTTATGAATATCAAAGATTTAACTTTAGACGAAAAACTTACTTTGCTTTGCGGTAAAAATAGTTGGACAACCGAAACTTGCGACGGTAAAGTACCCGAAATTCGCGTATCTGACGGACCGCACGGACTTCGGCTCGTATTAAAGGTGGAGAACGGCAAAGACGTACCCGCCGACGCAACGGCTATGCCGTCGCTTTCGGTCGTGGCAAACGGTTGGAACAAACTCGTCGCTCACGAGCAGGGTGGCACTATTGCCGACGATTGCGCGGATAACGGCGTAGACGTTTTGCTTGCGCCCGGGGTGAATATCAAAAAAACTCCGCTTTGCGGCAGAAATTTCGAGTATTTTTCCGAAGACCCCTATCTTGCGGGTACGCTTGCGGCGGAATATATCGAGGGAGTGCAAAGTCGCGGCGTGGGCGCGTGCTTAAAGCATTTTTGCGCCAACAACGTGGAAAGCGACAGGTCTTGGCAGACAAGCGAAGTTGACGAACGCACTTTAAACGAGATATATTTAAAGCCGTTTGAAATCGCGCTCAAAGCAAAACCGTGGACGGTAATGTGCTCCTATAATCCGATTAACGGCGTTTACGCATCGGAAAATAAAAAGATGCTCGTAGAAGTATTGCGCAAAAGACTCGGCTTTGATGGGCTCGTTATGTCCGACTGGGGCGCGGTACATAACGGCTATAAAGCCGTGCGCGCAGGTCTTGATTTAAGAATGCCGCACGATAAAAACAGTTTCGCAGTGCTTAAAGACGCCTACGAAAAAGGCTATCTTACGATTGAACAAATAGACGAGTGCGTTTCGCGCATACTTGCGCTTGCCGAAAAGGTAAGTTCGACGAAAAAGCGCGCTCAAACGGAAAAATCACAGCGACACTCAAACGCCGTGAAATTTGCCGAAGAGGGCATAGTTTTATTAAAGAACGAGGATGGAATACTTCCCGTAACGGGTAAAAAAATTGCCATAAGCGGAGCGTTTGCCGAAAATCCCGCAATCGGGGGCGGAGGCTCTTCCACGGTAAGTACCGTGTATAAAATCCCCACGCTTGCCAAGGCGATAGAGGATATAACGGGCGAAAAGGTCGAAAGTAGCACGGGCGTTTTGGAAAATACGTTGGCAACGGCAAAACGCGCCTATTCGCAGGCGTATAACGCCGACGTATGTGTGGTCGTGGTTGGCGATGGAAAACGAAAAATCAGCGAGGCTTGCGACAGAAATACGCTAAAAATCAGCCCCGAGCAGGAGAATTATATTATCGGGTTGTCCAAGTACAACGAAAATCTCGTGGTCGTAATAGAGTCGGGCAGTGCTGTTGACGTAAGCGCGTTTGAAAGTTGCTCAAAGGCAATAATCTTTGCGGGTTTTGCGGGCGAAGGCGTGAACGAGGCTCTTGCCGAGATAATCACGGGTAAGGTTTGCCCGAGCGGAAAACTTGCCGAAACGTTCCCTTATTCGCTTAACGATACTTATATGGGCAGTTACACGGGCGACGGACTTACCGTAGAATACGGCGAGGGCGTGTTCGTAGGCTATCGTTATTACGACCGCTACGATATTCCCGTGCGCTATCCGTTCGGCTACGGTCTTTCTTACGCAAAGTTCGAGTATTCCGATTTGAAAATAGAAAAGACGGGCGATACCGATTTCACTGTGTCATATACGGTTAAAAACGTTTCTTCGGTTGACGGCAAGGAGATTTCCGAGGTTTACGTCCGCGACGTAATCGCCATGGTTGCCCGACCCGTAAAGGAACTCAAAGGCTACTCTAAAGATTTGATTAAAGCGGGCGAAGAAAAACGCGTAAGCGTTAAACTCGACTTTTCGTCGTTCGCGTATTATTCGGTCGCTATGGATAAATGGTTCGTCGAAAACGGCGATTTCGAGATTTCGGTAGGCGCGTCGAGCCGCGATATAAAGCTCGTAGGCAGGGTAAAAAT
>CAVLAV010000174.1:0-4688 GCA_963660735.1 bacterium | reverse complement strand
GATATAGGCGGTAAGGTTGGCGAACCCGTTTGCATAAATCAATATATAACCGACCTCCCCGAAGTAGAGGTAAACGGCAAAACTTACAAGTTTATCAACGGTATAGGTTACGGCATAGACGGTTATTGCTGCGAGGTTGGCGACGCTATGAAAGCCAAGGGCAAAAAGAATATAAACTACGCAGGTATTGCGGTTAAAGGTCTTTTATTCCATTATAAGCCACGCAATGCCGAAATAATAGTAGACGGCGATTCCAAAAAATACAAAAAAGTTTGGCTCGCGCCTTGTATGAACGGCAGATATTACGGCGGAGGTATGATTCCCACTCCCGAACAGGACAGACTTTCCGAGCGTGGCAATGCGTCGGTAATGGTATATTACGGCTCTGGTAAACTTAAATCGCTTATGGTGTTCCCGTCCATATTCAAGGGCGAACACGTGGAACATACCGAAATGGTAGAGGTTATCGAGGGCGACGTTATCACGGTTAAGTTCGATAAACCCACCGCACTGCAAATAGACGGCGAAACTATTCTCGGCGTAACCGAATATACGGTGTATTCGCGTAGCGCGGTAAAAGCGGCTCAAAACGAGCAGACCGCGTAAAATCAAAATTAAATGCGAGTGCGAAAATTTTTCGCACTCGCATTTTTAGTATAAAAGGACTAATATACAAACAGACCTATCTGAATAAATAACAAAATCGAAATTCCGTAGTATATGCAAACGGCTACGAGGTCGTTTACGGTCGTAATGAGCGGACCGGACGCAACCGCGGGGTCAATGCCTATCTTCTTGAATATAATAGGTATAAGCGTTCCGTCAAGACTTGCTATAACCATAGTGCATACGAGCGCAATACCTATGCAAGCCGAAACCTCAAATCCGAAATAGGAAACGGAAGTGTTTGGCTTTGAAACGAAGGTGAGGTATAACCCCACGAAGACGAACGCGAGCGTTCCTATTAAAAGTCCGTTGAAAAAGCCTACGCGCACTTCCTTAAAGATAAACGCAATTTTGTTTTTTGCGGTTAGTTCTTCGTCGCTTAAAACTCTTATCGTAACGCCGAGCGATTGCGTACCCGTGTTACCGCCCATATCGAGTATAAGACTTTGAAACGAGAATAAAATTATAAGTTGCGTAACCGTTATTTTAGATTGAAACGCGCCTATTATCGTAGAAACGACTAACCCGAGCGCGAGCAACGCCAAAAGCCACGGTACGCGCTTGCGCATACTTTTAAACAGCGGTTCGTTTACGTCTTCCGCTTCGGTCAAACCTGCGAGTTTAGCGTAATCGTCGCCGAGTTCTTCGTGTACTGCCTCGACTATATCCGACGAGGTAATCGCGCCTATAATTTTGTTGTTTTCGTCTAAAACGGGTATGGAGTCCTCTTCGTAGTCCTTTAACTGCTCGATGCACTCTTCAACCGTTTCTTTTGCGTAAACGTAGGGGTAGGCGGTTGTTATTATTTCGTCGAGCGGCTTGCCTTCGCGCGCGCGGATAAGGTCTTTAAGGTCTATCGCGCCGTAAAAAGTGCCGTCGTCGTCGGTGGCGTAAATGGTGGAAATGTTATCGTTTTCGCCCGCCTCTGTAATAACCGTGCGCATCGCTTGTTTTACGGTACAGTTTTTGCCCACCGAAATAAAGTTGGTGGTCATTCGGCTACCGATGGCGTCTTCGTCGTAGGAGTCGATAAGTTTAATGTCCTTAACCGACTCTTTTTCCATCAACTTTATTATTTCTTCTTTTTTGTCGGACTCTAATTCCTCCAAAACGTCAACCGCGTCGTCCGCGTCCATATTTTCAATTATGTCGGCGGCTTTTTCGTTAGGCAGTTCTTCGATGTATTCTTCTACGTCGTCAAGGTAAGCGAACACTTCCGAAACGCGTTCAAGACCGAGCAATTTATATAACTTTGCTCTTTCTTCCTTGCCGAGTTTAGGCAACACGGCGGCTATATCGTTCTCGTGGTAGTTGTCTAATTCCTCCTTTAATCGTTCGGGAGGTTCGTCGCTTTTTATTAAGTTAAGCAGTTCTTCTTCGTAATCTCTTTTCTCGGGAATTTCCGAGTTTTCTTCGGGCGTAATCAAATCTTTTTCTTCGTCCATAATTCAAACCTCCTTTACCTACCTATTTTAGCACAAATTAAAAAAATAAACAAGAAAAAACGCAAATCGCTTTACAAATTTCAAAAATTTGATACAATATAATCGTAGTTATAATCATTATATGAGGTTAGTATGGAAAAGAGATTATTCGGTGTGCTCGATTGCGGTAAAAAGGTTTACGCCTATACGCTTAAAAACGAGAAAATTTCGCTCACGGTTTTAGACTACGGCGCGACAATTCAAAGCCTTACTTTTGAGGACAGGGACGTCGTTCTCGGTTACGATACTTTGGAAGGCTACGTAAATAGCGACGGCTATTTAGGTGCGGTCGTCGGCAGAGTTGCAAACCGTATTTCGGATTCGAGTTTTAACCTCAACGGCAAAAAGTATTCTCTTTATGCAAACGACGGCAAAAACTCCCTGCATGGCGGAAAAATCGGTTTCGATAAAGTCGTTTGGACGGTTGCGGAGATTTACGAAAATTCTATAACTTTTCAGTATCTTTCGCCCGATAAAGAGGAAGGCTACCCCGGTAATTTGCTCGTAAAAGTCAAGTATTATATTAAAGAAAACGGCGTAGGTATAGAATACGGCGCGACTTGCGACGAAGACACCGTAATAAATCTTTCAAATCATACCTATTTCAACTTATACGACGAGGGTTTGGCGGAAGATCAATTCTTAACGCTTTACGCCGATAAGTTTACACCCGTCGGCAACGGACTTTTTCCTACGGGGGACATATTGCCTGTGTGCAACACGCCTTTCGATTTTACTTTGGTTAAGAGAATAGGCAAGGATATAGATGAAAACGACGCTCAACTTAAAATAGCGGGCGGTTACGACCATAATTTCGTTATAAACGGCGAGGGTTTCAGAAAGTTCGTCGAGGTAAGTTCGCCCAAGTCGGGCATAAAAATGCTCGGCTATACCGATCAACCCGGCGTGCAGTTTTATACCGCCAACTTTTTAACCGAAAGAGTGGGTAAACGCGGTAAAAAAATGGAAAGGCGAAGCGCGTTTTGTCTTGAAACGCAAAATTTTCCCGACGCTATAAACAAACCGCAATTTCCTTCCGCAGCGGTAAAAGCGGGCGACCTTTATCACACCGTAACCGAGTTCGAGTTTATAAACTATTAAAATAAAAAAGCGACCGTTGCTTAATGCAACGATCGTTTTTTTAATATATGCCGTTAGTCTTCTCTTCCGAGCATAAGTCTGCCTTGCGTAATGCACGGCGAGATTATAAGCCATATAGCGGACAAAGCAACTAACGAATATACAATTATCGAGCCTAAGGTTCTCGAACCCATAAATACCCAACCTACGAGATTAAAGTTGAAAAACGCGTATAATCCCCAGTTGAGCGCACCGATAATAACGAGTACGTAAGCGATGATATTTGCTATCTTCATAGATTTACCTCCTCGCTTTAAGTATGCGCCGAAAAAGCCTCTTTATGCGTTTTTAAACGCGGAAATTTCTTCGCCCGTCATATAACGCCACTTTCCGCACTCCAGATTGTCCGCGGTTATCGCGCCGAAAGCCTTTCTCTCAAGTCCGATTATTTTGTTTCCGCGCGCGCCGAAAAGCCGTTTTATTTCGTGATATTTGCCTTCGGTAAGGTAAATATACCCCTCTTTATCGCCTATGCGGTCTATTTTGCAGGGTTTAGTCGTGTAACCGTCTTTAAGCGTTACGCCGCTTTCTATCGCTCGTATATCTTCGTCGGAATATTCGTCCGCCGTCAAAAAATAATATTTTTTGGTAACGTGCTTTTTAGGTGAGAGCGCGTTATGAGCCGCCGCCCCGTCGTTGGTAAGAATAACCACTCCCGTAGTGTCTTTATCGAGTCTGCCGCAGGGGAAAAGTCCGAGTTTTTTCATTTCGGGCGGCAATAAGTCTATAACCGTTTTTTGACTCGCGTCGTCGGTCGCGCTTACCACTCCTTGCGGCTTGTTTAAAATAATATAAGTAAATTCGTTGTAAACGATTTTTTTGCCGAGGTAAGTAACCTCGTCCGTGTCGGGGTTTACTTTAAAATCGGAACTTTTTATAATCTCGCCGTTTACGGTAACTTCGCCGCTTTTAAGTATTTTCTGACATTCTTTTCGCGAAAGCGTAGCCGCGTGCGATAAAAACTTATCTATTCTCATATTTGCATTTTAACACATTTTGCGTAAAAAGTAAATAAAACCGCTTGCATTCGGGCGCAAAAGGTGGTATATTTTAATCGGAGGCAAAATATTATGGATTTTACTGAAATTTGTAAAGAGAGATATTCGGTAAGGAGTTTTTCTTCCGAAAAGGTAGAGGAAAGCAAGGTGGATGCAATGCTTAACCTTGCAAGGCTTGCGCCCACCGCTATGAACGGGCAGCCTTACGAAATTTTCGTTGCGCAAAGCGACGAGGCGATTGAAAAATTAAAAGAGGCGAGCAACTGTCTTTTCGGTTCGACCACGGTATTTATAATCTGTAAGGACCAAAATAAATCGTGGAACAATCGCGTAAGCGGGGAAGAGGAAGTTTTGCAGGATATAGGCATTATAACCACCACGCTTATGTATGCGGCGGTAG
>CAVLAV010000173.1:0-4741 GCA_963660735.1 bacterium | reverse complement strand
GCCGTAGACTACGCCTTGGGCGGAGTATACGATTTGATTATCCTCGATATTATGATGCCGAAAAAAGACGGAATAACCGCTTTAAAGGAAATTCGCGCAAAGGGTATAAACACGCCCGTTTTAATGCTCACGGCAAAATCGGAACTCGACGATAAAGTTTCGGGACTTGACGCGGGCGCGGACGATTATCTTACGAAACCCTTTGAAACGAAAGAACTTCTCGCGCGTATTCGCGCCGTAACGAGGAGAAAAACCGAAATCGTCAGCGAAAATTTATCGTTCGGCGATATAACGCTCAATAAAGATAAATGCGAACTGCGTTGCGGCAGTCGTTTCGTCGCGCTTACCGCAAAGGAATATTTGCTTATGGAAACGCTTATAGAAAATTCCTCGCGGGTGCTTTCGCAAAACGCCATACTCGATAAAGTGTGGGGTTACGACGGCGAAGTAGACGGCGGCGTTGTGTGGGCGTATTTGTCGTATTTAAGAAAAAAATTAAAATCGATCGGCTCGACGGTAAGCGTAAAATCGGTAAGAAACGTGGGGTACAGGTTGCAAATATGATTAAAAAACTGCGTTTAAAATTTATTTTGGTCGCAACGCTCGCGTATTTGCTCGTTATAAGCGCGGTGGTCGGCGGCATAAACGCTTGGAACTATTCTTCTGTAAAGAAAAGAGCCGACGAAACGCTTAATTTTATCGTCGGCACGGCACGGCGCGACCCCAAAGACGCGGACTTGCCACTTGCAAAAACTCCTGCGGATAACCAACCCAAGCCGCCCGATAACGCCAACGGCGGTCGCGGCGATTTTTCGCCCGAAACCCGATATTTTATAGTTAAAATCGGTGCGGACGGAACTTACGAGGCGAGCGTGGATAAAATTTCTTCGGTAGACGAAAATCAAGCCGTAACTTTCGCGCAAAAAGTATTTTCGCAAAATAAAACCAAAGGCTTTTACGGCGATTACAGATTTTTGGTAAGCAAAACGGACGGCGCAATCGTTGCTTTTCTCGATTGTTCGCGCGAACTTTCCACTTTTACCGACTTTTTGAAAATAAGCGTGCTAATCGGGTTGTGTTCGCTTATCGTGGTCGGACTGCTCGTAGTTTTGTTTTCGGTGTTGGTCGTCAGACCCGTTCAAAAAAACTACGCCGCGCAAAAGCGGTTTATAACCGACGCTAATCACGAACTGAAAACTCCGCTTACCGTAATCGGCGCGAGTTGCGACGTGCTTGAAATGCAGTCAGGCGAAAACGAGTGGGTTTCTAATATCCGCGCGCAGGTAAAGCGACTGACTTCGCTCACCGAACAACTCGTGTTGCTCGCCAAGGTTGAGGAAGACGATTCGCATATAGTGTTCGCCGATTTTTCGCTTACCGAGGTGGCGCAAAGCGCGGTAGAGGAGTATAAAGCCTCGGCGATAAGCCTTAACAAAAAGTTTAACGCGGATATTGCCAAAAACGTTACGGTTTGCGGCAACGTCAATATGATAGAACGGTTGTTCTCATTGCTTTTAGATAACGCCTTTAAATATTCCGACGAAAACGGCGAGATAAATCTGACCGTTAAGCGAAAGGGCAGAAACGCCGAAATAATTCTCGAAAACTCGACCGACGGAGTGCCGCGCGGCGATTTAAGCGCGTTGTTCGAGCGGTTTTATCGCCCCGACGATTCCCGCAGTAAAAACACGGGCGGGTTTGGCATAGGTCTTTCCACCGCCCGCGCCGTAGTCGAAAAACACGGCGGTAAAATTTCGGCTTATTCCAAAGACGGAAAGAAAATCGTTTTCGACGTAATAATTTAATACCGCGCGGCTCGAAAAAAAATTTTTCGAGCCGCGCTCTTTTTATGTTTCGTTTAAGTTTCGGGGTGTATAATACGGGCATAAAAGGAAGAGAGCAATGGTAATAAACAGTTTTAAAAGGTACGAACTGAAATATCTTTTAAGCAAAGAACAGTTCGACGAGATTTTAAAAGCGGTTAAAGAGAACTGTCGCGAGGACGGCTACGGAAAAACCGCGATACTTAATATTTATTACGATACGCCCGACAAATTGCTTGTCAGGCGTTCAATCGAAAAACCGTTTTATAAGGAAAAGTTGCGCTTGCGTTCTTACGGCAAAGCGGCGGAAGAAAAAACTGTGTTTCTCGAAATAAAAAAGAAATATGATTCCGTAGTGTACAAACGCCGCGAAACGCTTAAATACGAGCGCGGCTCGGCAGATTTGCCCGTGCTTGCCAAAAACACGCAAATTGCGAACGAAATAGAGTATTTCGAGAATTTTTATAAAAATCTCGAACCGTCCGCGTTTATATCCTATAATCGCGCTGCCTATTTCGATAAAACCGATACGGCGGTAAGGGTTACTTTCGATAAAGACGTATTATACAGGACTTACGATTTCGATTTTTTGGCGGGCGCTTACGGCAAAAGGGTTTTGCCGAGCGATAAAATTTTAATGGAAGTTAAAGTTTCGTCGGCAGTTCCGCTGTGGCTTACCGCCGCGCTTTCGCAGGCAAAGGCTTATAAAACTACTTTTTCAAAATACGGCGCGGCTTACGCCGATATGATAAAAACGGGAGGCAATAGTTATGCAAAAGTTATTTAACAGTGTTTTTTCTTCAACCGAAAGCAGTGTTTCGGTGTGGTTGTTTTTATTGTGCGTCGGCGTTTCGCTCGTCTTAGGGATAGCGTTCGCCGCGGCGTATAAGGTAAAAAACAGACCGAGTTCGAGTTTTCTTCTTGCGATAGCCGCGTTGCCGTCGGTCGTATGCGTGGTGATAATGGCGGTAAACGGTAACGTTGGTGTCGGAGTGGCGGTCGCGGGAGCGTTTTCCTTGGTGAGATTTCGCTCGGCGCAAGGCTCGGCAAAGGAAATTTGCGTAATTTTTATGGATATGGGCGCGGGATTGCTCGCAGGAGTGGGGTATCTCGGGTATGCGGCGTTGTTTAGCGTAATATGTTGCCTAATTTTAATCGCGGGCGGCTTTTGGGCGACTAACCGCGAAAAAAATTCGAGAAATAAAACGCTGAAAATCACCATTCCCGAAGATCTTGATTACGATGGAGTTTTCGATAAGACATTCGGCGAATATCTCGACGAAAGTTCGCTTGCGAGCGTCAAAACCGTTAATATGGGAACGATGTTCCGTTTAACTTACGCCGTCAGGTTTAAAAAGGGCGTAAGCGAGAAAAAATTTATCGACGAATTGCGTGTGCGTAACGGCAATCTTGAAATATTATTATCAAAGGAGAGTGATGAAAATGATCTTTAAAAAATTAGTTGCGCTTATTTGTTGTTTGGTTTTAACTTTATTTGCTTTCACCGCTTGCCAAAATAACGCAAGTTCGGGTAGTACGGGCGGTAACGGCGGTTCGCCATCGGGCGGACAGTCGAGTTCCTCGAGCGGAGAATCTTCGATAACTCCCGACGACGCGAGCGAAATTCCCGTAGACGAAACCGAGCACGAGTTTACGCTCGTTTCGAGTGAAAACGGCACTTTTACTTACGCTTGTTCCTCGTGCGAAAAAACCGCGAGTTTTACGGTGGAATACCTCTCGGGTACGCAGTCTGCGTATACGGTGGACGGCACTACTCTTTCGTTCACGGCGATTACGGAAGATAGCGAATATTCGCTTTCGGGCGAGTTTTACGGCAATATAATCGTCGATACGGGCGACGATTATAAGTTCGGTCTTACGCTTAACGGTTTTTCGATTACGTCTTATACCGAGTGCCCCGTATATGCGGCGAGCGGCGACAAGTTCACTTTGTCGGCCAAAAAAGAAACCGAAAATTTCGTATACGACCTGCGTTCTGCAGTCGGCGAGGATGAAATTTCGGCAAGCGTTTACGCCCTCTGCGATATGAATTTGCAGGGTAAAGGTTCGCTTTTTATAAAGTCCACGGCTAATAACGGCGTTCATACCAAGGACGATTTAAAGGTTAAAAACCTGACTTTGCAAGTCGAGTGCGAGGACAACGCGCTTAAAGGCAACGACTCGGTTACGATAGAAAGCGGAAATATTACGCTTATCGCAAGGAGCGGCGACGGAATAAAGACCACGAATAGCGATATTTCGAGTAAGGGCAAACAGCGCGGAACGGTCGCTATAACGGGCGGCGAAGTTACGATTTACGCCGCACGCGACGGTATAGACGCCGCTTACGACGTAACCGTAGACGAGAGTTCGGCAACCGTAACGCTTAAAATTTACACTGATAAATATTCGGAATTTACCACCGAAAGCGCGAGTACGCAAACTGCGAGCGTTTCGACTTACGCGAGCCGCGCGGGCGGTTTCCCCGGCGGCGGAGGTCCGGGCGGTAATCACGGCGGGCAGGGCGGAATGCCCGGCGGCGACGGTAACTCGCAAAAGAGCGATTATTCGGCAAAGGGCATAAAAGCGGATAATCAAATAACCGTAAGCGCGGGCGAAATAGTGGTTAAGTCTTACGACGACGCTTTGCACGCCAACTCCGACGAAACTCTCGAAAACGACGAAAACGCGCTCGGTAACGTTATAATTTCGGGCGGTACGCTTACTTTGTTCTCATGCGACGACGCAATTCACGCCGACGGCAAAGCGACCGTTTCGGGCGGCACGATAAATATCGTAGGTTGTTACGAGGGCATAGAGGGCGCGACCGTGGAAATCTCGGGCGGCGACGTGTCCGTGGTATCGTCCGACGACGGACTTAACGGTACGGCGACTTCGGGCGCGTCGATAGTTATTTC
>CAVLAV010000172.1:0-4750 GCA_963660735.1 bacterium | reverse complement strand
GTTTTTAACTCGTACACAGCAGAAAGTAACTCGTAGCGTAAACATTATAGCAAATGCCGAAATTTAAGGCAATAAAAATTAAGGCGTATAACGCAAACTATTGACAATATTTTTCAATTATAATAAAATATATTTATGAAGATTTCAATATTCGGCAAATACGGCCCTTATCCGCCGCTTAACGGAGCGACGAGTTCTTACGTTTTAAATTCAAAACAAACGACGGTTGCGTTCGAGTTCGGTTCGGGCGCGTTTTCGCGCGTGAATAACTTTTTCCCCGTGGAAAATTTAGACGCGCTTATTCTCTCGCATTTTCATTTTGACCATTGCTCGGATTGCGGAGTTTTAGGTTACGCGCTTTTGCGTTATTACGCACTCGGAAAGGCGAAAGAACCGCTTAAAATTTATTGTCCGAAGGATAATTCGCCTTTGAGCCAAGCGATAAAATCTATGAAGGCTTTTTCCGTAACGGAAGTCGCCGACGGCGACGAAATAGCCGTAAAGGACTTAAAATTCAAATTTTACGCAGTAAATCACCCCGTACCGTGCCTCGGGTTCAGGACGACCGACGGCGAAAAGATTTTCGCTTACGGCGGCGACAGTAACGAGTGCGCGGGGTTAGAAAAGATAGTCGGCGGCGCGGATCTCGCGTTTTTGGACGGCGGACTTTTATACCGCGAATGGAACGAGAATAAACCGCATTTAAGCGTGAAAGGTTGCTCTCAATTAGCAAAAAAACACGGCGTTAAGGCGATTATTACCCATTTGAACCCTGAATACGACGAAAGCGAAATTCGCGACGAAATTATCGTCGGCGGCGGCGATTGCGTAATTGCCGAGGAAAATAAAACTTACGCCGTATGAAAAAGGTTTTTAACCCTCGCCCGATAGTATTCGTTGCGGCGGCGCAAATAGCGGGGATAATTTTCGCCGCGTATTCCGCCGCGCTCGGGGCGTGGGCGTTTATAATACCATCTCTAATTATAACCGCCGTTTCATTAACCGTTTTTATCGTCGTTAAAAATCACAGGGTGCTTACGGGCGTTACTTTTGCGCTTTGCATAATTTTCGCGCTTACGGGCGCGTTCGTTTTAAAGTCGAAAGCGGATAAAACCGCCGCTCTGTCAAAAAATTTCACTTCGGGCGAATACGTCGTTACGGGTACAGTCGAATATTCGAGTTATTCTCGCGGCGCGTATAATTTCAGACTTTCAAATTGCAAATTAAACGGTAATCCGTCGGGTAACGTGTCCGTGTACGGCGCGGAAACGGGCGTTTCGGTTTACGACGAAGTGGAATTTAAATGCGTTGTCAACCGTGCCGCAAAATACGACGGCGCAAGGTATTCTTCGGTAGTATTATACGGCTCGTCTTTCGTTTGCTATAACGCGACCGATATAAAAATTACGGGTTATAAAAATTGTATAGGTTATAAATTCAAAAAATTCACCGACGAAAAATTTACCTCTTTGTCGCGCGAAACCCGCGCCGTGGCAAGCGCGCTCGTTCGCGGCGACACTATGAATTTATCGGGCAGAACGGATATATATCGCGCCGCGGGCATCGCTCACGTTTTCGCCGTTTCGGGGTTGCACGTCGGTCTTTTGTACGGCGTGCTTTCCTTACTGTTTTCTAAAATACCGCTTAATAGAACGATTAAAGCAATATTTATAAGCGTGCTGTTGTTCGGTTACTCGCTCGTCTGCGGTCTTACGGCGTCGTCGCTCCGTGCGGCGGTAACTTGTTCCGTGTTCGCGCTTGCAAAGTCCATCGGCGAAAAACGCGATTCTTTAAATTCGCTTGCGGTCGCAAGCCTTGCAGTCTTGCTTGTCAACCCTGCGGATTTGCTCGGCGTAGGGTTTATCCTCTCGTTTTCCATAAGTCTTTCGCTTATAATTCTCGCGCCTGCCGTACAAAGGGCGACAAAAATAAAATCTCCCAAACTCGGCGGCTCGATAGGCGTGATCGTCGCCGCCGAGGTGGTAACTATTCCGCTTTGCGTTAAATATTTCGGCAGTTTTCCTTTCGTAACGGCGGTTTGTAATTTCTTTTTAGTACCCGTGGTAACGGTCGGCTATTACGCGCTTTTCTTCGGAATAATTCTTTCGTTCGTCGCGCCTTGGAATATCGCGTTTTTCCTTGCGGATAATCTGCTCGTCGGCACGGAATTTTTCATTACGCGGCTTGCGGCGGTCAGTTTAAGTATTACCGTTTTCCCGCTTTGGCTTTTGCCCGCGTACTACCTCGCCGCCGTTTCGTGTTCGGACCTTATAAACGCAAATAAAACGGTTAAAACCGTATCGGCTTTTGTCGTCGCGGCTATTTTAATAACGCTTACGTTCATTTCTTATACGAATATATAAATAAAAGATTGATTTTTCATAAAAAAAATGTTAAAATAAATACAAATGAAGTTTAAGGAACTCAAAAAAAGTTTGACGGTAAAAGTCGAACCCATATATCTCGTATGCGGCGAGGACGCGTTTTTCGTCGAGCGGTCGCTCAAACTTATTTGCGACGCCTGCCTGAAAATGCCCGAAATGAACTTTACGCGCTTTGAAAACACTATCGTAAAGGATAATTACGATAAACTCAATTCCGCGCTGTACAGTTTTCCGTTTATGAGCGAAAAAAGGGTGGTGCTTATAAAGGAATTTTATCCTTCCCCTGCGGAAGTCGCCACTTTTAAACCTTACTTCGACAGTCCATGCGAAAGCACCGTACTCGTTATATGCAACGTTTCCAAAAGCGATCAGTTAAAAAAGTTAAACAACGTAACTTTCGTCGATTGTTCCAAAGGCGACGAGGCGCTCGTAAACGCTTGGATTAAAAACGAGATAAAAATAGCGGGGCTTACCGTAACCGACGGGGCGGTAAGAAAGATAAACGCATACTGCTTGTCCGATATGACGCGAATAAACGGCGAAATAGCCAAACTTATCGCGTATAAGGGCGAGGGGCAAATCGACGAAACCGACGTAGACTCCCTTTGCGTTAAGGAAACCGATTACAGACTTTACGAGATAGTAGAGTTTATCGCGGCTAAAAATTACGATAAGGCATACGCCGCGTTTACCGATATGCTCGATCTTTCTTCCGACGGGCAAAAACTTTTTATTTCGCTCTACTACTATTTTCGCAGGCTTTTGTTCGTTTCCGTGTCAAACGCGTCCGAAAGCGAAATTGCCGACGCGCTAAAGGTTAAGGAATTTGCCGTTACTATGGCAAAAAGGCAGGCTCGCGCGTTTTCGGCGGTAAGGCTTAAAACCGTGGTCGATAAACTTGCCGAACTCGATTCTGCTTTCAAAAGCGGAAAAATAGAACAAAATACCGCCGTGTGGAACGGCGTTTACGAAGTGCTGCTCCGAACTTGATTGAGTTTTGGCGGCATATAATAAGGAGATAGAATATGTCTTTTAAGGAAATTATGCAAAGGGTAGCGGTAACTTTCACCGCTAATCCGCTCGTAACCGTGCTGACGATAGGCACTTTGTTCGTTCTCTTTTACTATACGATAAACGTGTTGCAAAAGAATAACGCAAAGTGGCTTATATTCGTTTTCGTGGCGTATTTGCTCGCAACGGGCGTTGCGTTCGCCTCGCTCGAAAAAAAATCCGAAACCGAACGACTTTTGTATTTGCTCGTTCCCGGGCTTTTTATCGTGGCGGAAACTTCGCTTTTCGCAACCGAGGTAAAACGCGATATTTGGGAAACTTTTTCTAAAAAGAACGTTGAAATTCATAAAATAGATAAAAGCGGCTCTTCTAAAAAGGACGTGGACGTCTGCATTGACGAAATCATTAAGGCTCTGCAAAATATGTCCAAAAACGACGTGGGCGCAATTATGATTCTTGCAAACGGAAACCTTCCGCGCGCCATTATCGAAAGCGGCGTTATAGTCGATTCGGATATATCTTCGGCTTTGATAGAAAGTATTTTCTTCCCAAAAACGCCTTTGCACGACGGCGCTATGATTATAAACGGAACTAAAATTCTCGCGTCGGGTTGCTTTTTGCCCCTTTCGCAGGAAACCAACTTGCCCAAGGAACTCGGCACGCGGCACAGAGCGGGCATCGGCATAACCGAAACCATCAACGTTACCGCGCTTATCGTTTCCGAGGAAACGGGTATTATTTCCATAGCGCAGGGCGGTAAGATAAAACGCTACGCCGATTCGGAAATGTTAAGACAAACCCTGAAAGAATACTACTGGCAAGAATTTTTGCCTCATAAATAATTTTTAAGGAGATTTTAGTTATGAAAACCGAAAGACAGGAATCGACGGCGGCAAAAGTTTGCAGAAGAATAGTCGGTGCGGTCATTGCGCTCGCACTCGCGGTGTTCGTGTTCGTAGTGGTGCGCTTTTGATTAAAGTCGCCAAATTCGGCGGCACTTCTATGGCTAACGCCAAAACGTTCGAGTTGGTCGCCAAAACGGTACTTAAAGATAACGATATTCGTATAGTGGTAGTTTCGGCGGGTGGTAAAACGGGCGACAGTCCCAAATTGACCGACGCACTTAAACTCGCATACGATAATTTTAAGCGCGGCGAAAGCGCGAAAAAAAGTTTAATCGAACCTTTTGCGCGCGTCCGAACGCTCGTAAAGGAGTTGCGGCTTAATTTCGATATAGATTTTGAACTAATGAAAATCGAGAACGACCTTGAAGAACCTTGTAACGCGGTCGCTCCCGATTTTCTTTTATCCCGTGGCGAATATTTATATTCAAAGATTTTTGCGCGGTATTGCTC
>CAVLAV010000171.1:0-4782 GCA_963660735.1 bacterium | reverse complement strand
CTGTCGAACATATATTTATACACCATAGTATAAACGACTATGGAAATGATAGACGGAATAAAGAACACTATTCTGAACGCCTTGCCGCCGGGAACTTTTTTATAGAAGAAATACGCGAACACGAGCGACAGCACGAGCAGTAACAAGTTGTTGCCGCCCGCCCAAAGCGAGTTTAATATAGCGCGCTTAAAATTATCGAAATGAATAAGTTCGTAGAAAAAGCGTTTGTAATTTACGAGCGACCACTCGGTTTTGCCCGTTCCGTAATTTACGTTCTGGAAGGACATAAAAAACGAGTTGATATTTACGTAAATAAAGAACACTACGAATTGCAGTATGGGCAATGCGAGCATAGACCAGACGAATATAAGCCGTTTGGTTTTTAAACTTATCTCTTTTTTACCTGTAACCGAATTTATCATCCCTTTAAACCTCCGCCTATCGTGTTACGCATAAGTTGCTTTGAGAATATCGCGTAAAATATGAGAATGGGAACGATAGAAACTATCATTGCGGCAAACAGTTGCGCGTATGCGCCCGTGTTGGTCGCCTCTGCGGACAAGGTATTTAAACCTACCGCAAGCGTGGGGTGGCTCTCGTAAAACAAGTACGCCATCCAGAATTCGTTCCAGTTGCCGAGGAATTTCATTATGGCGAAAGTCGTAATGCCGTTTTTGGCAAGCGGAATCATTATCTGAAAGAATATTCTTAAATCGCTTGCGCCGTCTAACATCGCGCTTTCGGCGTATTCCCACGGGATAGCCTTGAAATAACTGTGCATATACAGGAAATATCCGCCGAACGCACTGCATTCAAGCAAAATCATACCTACGTAAGTGTCGATAAGGTGCAGGTTGGACATCATTCTGTAAGACGCGGGCATTGCCGCAGTCGTGGGGATCATTCCGCAGACCAAAACGGCGGTGTATATAAAGGCGTTGCCCTTAAACCTGTACTTTGCAAGGATATACGCCGCGACGCATATCATCAGCATTGAAAAGAAAGTTACGCCCACGGTAAGCGTTACGGAGTTATAAAACATTTCGCCCATATTAAATTCGGTGAAAACCGTCTTATAATTTTCTATAAGCCAACCGCCGTTTTCCTTTTTAGGCAACCCGAAAGGATCTATCATAAGATAGTAGTTATCCTTAAACGAATTTATAAAAAGGTAGTAAAACGGGTAAATAAGCGTGAAAGAATAGATTACGAATATAGCGCAAACTATCCACATTGCCGCCTTTTGTCCCGCAGACCTTACCTCGCCTTCCTTGGAAGGTTTGAGTTTTCGCCTTAAAGCCTTGTTTTCGACTTGCATTTCGGCGTTCATATTTTTCCTCCTCGTATAATTTCGTAACCGTCGGGAACGCTTATTCCTACAACCAAGTTATCGTTTACTATAGTTATTTGCTCGCCGTTACCGCACGGCAATATCGCGCTTGCGGGAATTTTGAGCGGGTCGCATACGGTCAACTTCCTGTTTGCGTAATCGAGATCGACTATGCCCAAAACCGCGTACACGGCGTACTTGGCGATTATCGCCGCAAAGCCGTGGTCTTTACTCGACGGACCTGAAAACAGTTCCCATAAAGTACCCGTTTCTTCCGCCATAGGATAAAACTTTTCAATACACTCGTCTATCAGGCGTTGTCTTTCGCCCTCGCGGGCAAGCACGCCGAGGCGCAACACGTAGCCGATAAATATGTTTGACGGATATAAGTCGTATTCCTTAAACCTATCGAGTGCCGAGGCGTAAAATTCCGAATTTTCGGCTTTCGTTATCACCTTGAAAAAAGCCGCGTAATACTGACAAGTTTCGCTCGCCTCTTTTTGCACTGCGAGTTTTCCGTTTTCGCGCAAGGCGTGGTCGCGGAAATATTTGCCGTTAAAGGAAAGTTCCGTAATAGCGCGCTTTACCTTTTCCGCCTTTTCGCTTAAAGCGTTATCGCCGAGAATTTCGCCCGCGGCGTACAGCGCGCCGCAGTAGAGCATATTAGTGGGGAAGTTTACTCCGCTTATTAGTTCGTCGGCTTTGCTCCACTCAACGAAAACCCAACCTTCGAGATTTTCAAGCAAACCGTACTCGTTTTCGTACCCCTTAAAATACTCGATAATCGCCTTTACGCGCGACTTTCGTTTTTCGCTTGCCGCAACGCCGTTACGCTTTATCTCGTCGGCTGTTTCGACTATAAACCACAATATCCAGTTGGGGATAAAGTCTTTATCGTGCCTTACGACGGACGGATAACACATAGGCAATACGCCGTCGCTTTTAAATATATCGCTTTTGAATAAATCGTAATTTTCCAAAAAGTTTTTTTCGACGGTGTTTTTGCCCGTAAAGAATTTTTCCGCAATAGCCGAAAAATATCCGTCGCAGAGCCAACCTGCCCGCTCGCGCGAAGGACAGTCGGTCAAAACGTCGTAATAATTATGTTTTGCGTTTCGGCGCGCCGCCTCTACCAACCTTTCCAACTTTTCGTTTTCGCTCGCGAATGCCAAGCCGTCCGCCTCGGGGTTCTCTATACGAATTAGCGTAAAATCGGTTATTTCGGCGTCGCCCTTTACTATAAACGTAACGAATTTTGCCGAGTAAACCTCGGACGAATAGCAAACCGCGTCGCCGCTTACGCCCTGCCACTTTAAGCCGTGCGTTATGCTTTCGCGTTTAAACGAAACGAAACCGCCGCTTAAACAATCGTCGTAGATGAGCCATATATCAGACGGCTTTTGCGCCTTTACCGTAAACCTGAACTTTCCACACTCGACGACTCCGAACGCAAACGATTTATAGCGGTATTCGGATTTTTCCGTCTTACGCGTAAAATCGAATTTAGCAAGTTCGCGGCTCAAAGCCACCCTGCACTCGTCGCGTCTGGGCGAGCCTTTAAGCCTGCCCTCGTCAAGCGCAATGGTAATGCCGCCGTTCCAAACGCCTTTCTCGTCGTAAAAAACGAAACCTTTATCGTATTCGCGCGCAAGAATCCGCGCGTTAAGCGAATATGCAACGTTTCGCGGTAAAATTTTAGGCGTAGGCACTACTTTCACGGCGGTTTTTACAAAATCGCCGCAAAGCGGGTCGTAGCAGCGCGCGCCGTCGTAAACCTCGGTAAAACCGCGTTGAGAACTTGCCCTGTCGGTAAGCCGTACCCGGTCACAAGCCTTATAGCACGTAAAATTCAAAGTGTTTTTAACTTCGGTTTCGCCAAGGCGAACGCTCGCGCCGAAAAACGGGGCTTGCCCGTTATAACAAAGCGACGGCACGCCCAAACTTACTACGAAAACGAGTATTTCGTTTTTATCGCGAGTGAGAAACTTACTTAAATTTATCTCGTCCGCGCGGGCGTAACCGCTCGCCGCGCGAGCAGGTCCGTAACTAACGAAAGTTCCGTTTACGAATAAATTATAATAATCGCCCGCGACGATATTTATAGTATAATCGCCCCTGCCGAGCGTGGACGAAAAACAAAGTTCGTCGTTTATTTGATTTTCCTGCTCCGTCCATACGGTGATATAGTCGTACATAATTCCTTTTAAGCGTGCGCCGCAAACGCGTTTGCGGCAAAATTTCCCCGAGGGGGAAATTAAACATATAACGGTCTTTACGCATACAATTATATCACCTTGAAATTTTTTTTCAAGGGGCAAAAAAGCCGTTTTTTAGCAAGTTTAAGACAATCGTACTAAATTTACCATTTTTACCGTTCAGCGATTGACTTTATAATTATTTTGTGCTTTAATTATAGCGTTATGACGAGTTACGACCTTAAACTGTTAAACGAATCTTTATCGCATTTAAAAACGCTTTTAGGCACGCGGATTTCCTTTTACGACGCAGACAAACGCTCCACCGACGCCAACTCGCGCGTATCGAACGACATTTGCGTATATTTAAAGAACTTTTTACGCGCCGAATGTACCAAATCGGACGAACACGCGCTTAATAATTTGCCGCAAAACGAAAATTGCCACGCGTATAAATGCCATTTCGGATTTATTGAAATAGCGAAAAAAGTGGTTATTCACGACGAAAGCGCGGGGTACTTTCTTATAGGACCGTTCCGCGACGAGAGCGACGACGAAAAAATTATTAAAAAAATCGGCAAATACGCCGAAACGAACGGTTACGATAAAGACGAATTGATTAAAAAGTATAAGGAAGTGCCGCTATATACGAAGGAAAAATTCGATTCCATAAATATGATAACCGATATTTTTATGGAATGGGTCATAAGCAAGGACATAATGGTAGACAAAGCCGACTTGTTTACCTCGCGCATAGAACCTTTTATTAAAAACAATTTAAACGAAGATTTAAGTATAGACGCGCTATGCAAACGGTTTTATTTATCGCAAAAACAGTTGTACCGTTTATTTATATCGTCTACGGGCAAATCGCCTAAAAAATACGTAACCGAAAAGCGCATAGCCGAGGCAAAACGGCTTTTATGGCTTACTGACCTGCCTATGGCGCAGGTAGCCGAAAAAGTGGGAATAGACGATTACAATTATTTTATAAAAATATTTAAAGCGAGCGAGGGGCAAACGCCCTACGCCGTGCGTAAAAAATCGCATAATACGGTAAAATAAAAATAAGTCGCGGCAGGTTTAATAAAACCTGCCGCGACTTTTTCAACTTTTCACTTTATCGGTGGGATATTTCGCTGTCGCTCAATATGACGTACTTTTTTTACTTGTCATCGCGAGCGTTAGCGTGGCGATCCCCGTGAGTAAAGTTTGCGGCATATACTCCGTACTTTACTCCAAGGGATTGCCGCGGTC
>CAVLAV010000170.1:0-4819 GCA_963660735.1 bacterium | reverse complement strand
TACGGAGTATATACCGCGTACTTTTTCGAGGGGATCGCCACGCTAACTGCTATTCAGCACTTAACGCTCGCGCGTTAAAACTATCGTTTTTTGCATTTTTAGCAAAAATGCAAGTGCCTTATGAATACCGTCGCTCGCAAACCTTTGCAAACAAGTTTGCCTGCTTGGTATTGACGCGATGACACGGAAATTCAACCTCACTGCGACTATTTAAGACTTTGGCACAAGTTTACCACTTTATTTATTTTCCGTTTTTTTTGCGCGTAAACACATTATAGCACATTTCAAAACAAAATGTATGTTGCAGATGCAACAAATTCAAAATTTTTTTGAAAAAAACACAAGATATGGTATTTTGCATAAATTTTCCGCACAAAATGTAGAAAAACCGAATATGCGAAAATATTGCATATTCGGCTTGTGATTTACGCCGTTTTTTGAGTTTTTTCGGTAGGTTTTACGCGGTCGGGCGAATTTTTATACAGTTCGGCAAATTTATATACGGTTATTTCGACGGAGGCGTACACCGCCTCGTCGCAGATTTTAAATACGGCGAACGCCGAAACCGTGCGTCTTATCCAGAAGAACGGGTTGAGTGCGCTTACGACCGCAATCGCCACGTCGAAAGTTTTGCGCGCGGATTTAACGACGCTCCACCCGAGCGCCTTTTTCGCGAACAGTGCCGCCTCGGTCGCGGACGCGAGCGAAAGCCTTTTTAAAAAGTTAAGACCCGTGGCGTCGAGAACGAGCCTTATCGCCTCGGCGGCGGAACGGATAAAATCGAAAAGTTCTCTTTCGCTCACCTCGAGCCAAGGCGATTCGCTCTCGGGGTTGAAAATTTCGGCGGTCTTTTTAATTAAAGTAAAATAATCGAGTTTTGCTCCGTCGTTGCGTTTTTTGCGCTTAATTTTAAACACCGACGAAAACAGCCGGCCCCGTTGCGATTTTTTATAGGCTTTTTTTGCCTCCGCAGTTACGGCTAAAAGTCGTTTTTTCTCCTCTTCGGTAATATCTTGGGGTATGGCGCAGGCGTTTTTATTTATTCGCCGTCTTATCCTCGCTACCGCGAGCGCCGCGCCCGCCATAACGCCTAAAATTATTCCGCAGACCGCGCCCACTATCCATAATAAAATCTTCATACGGCATTCTCCTCCGCAGAAAATTCCTCTTCCGTCGCAGTGCAAAGCGAGCGCGAACAGAGCAAGCCTATCGAAACGAGAACCTTACCGAGAGCCTCGATAAACGCTCTATCGGTATACTTTGCGGCTACGCTCATAGCCACGTCGCTTACCCTTGCGGCGAAAAACCTTTTAATCGCGCCCGACTTTTTATCTTCGGTTTCGTCGCCCGAACTACGGTAAATAGCCGAAAAGACGTCGGAAATGCGCAAATCTTTGGGGCTTTTAGCGTCCGTGCCGATATATTTTCTTACGAAAGGATATATAAGTTTCACGCCGAACGCGTCGAGTACCCCCTCGAAAGACGACTGCAGATCGTCGGCGATACGCTCGACGAAAGCAAGACCTTCGTAAGCAGTGAAAACGAGGGGGATTTTCAACCCGTTTTTTAGGTATCCGCCCGCAGGCATCACTTCGTAACCCTTATAGTCGTCGCCGAAATAGCGGGTGAAAATTTCTTCCGCCGAGCAAGCCGCCGTTTCGGCAAGCAGATTTATTTTGCGTTTAAAATCGTTGCCCGTGTGCGCAGAAATAAAATTTTCGACTGCTTTTTCCGCAATATCGTCGATATTAAGTCGTTCGGCAGGTTTTATCGGCTTGACTTTTGCGTGCGAAATCGCGGCGTACACGGCAAAAAATATCAAAAATCCCGCAACCGCACCGCATGCGAAAAACGCGAAAGTCAGACTTTGGTTTTTAAGTTGACCTGCCAAGTATTCAAGAAACTTCATTCCCGCTTTTCCTCAGTCGTTTTAATACGGGTACGGTAATCGGCACGGCTATGATAAAGGTTATCAAGTCCGCAACCGCCTGCGCCGCGACGAGTCCGCTCGCGCCGAACGCGTACCCGCCCACGAATACCGCGGGTATAAACGCCACGCCTTGTCGAGTTACCGCAAGAGTAGTCGCCCGCACGACTTTACCTATGTTCTGCAACAACATACTCGAAACCGTTACCCACGGCGATAGAGCGAAAAACGCGCATTGCACCCTGAAAGCCGCCGCCGAATATTCCGCCACTTGGTCGTCCACCGTGAACGCCGCCGTTATAGGCTTTGCGAATACTATTCCGAAAACCGTAACGACCGCCGCGAAAGCCGTGGTACAGCAAAGCGTAAAGTAAAAGCCGCGCAGTACCCGCTTATAATTTTTCGCGCCGTAATTAAATCCGCACACAGGTTGAAACCCTTGCCCGAAACCCATTACCGCCGAATTGCAAAAGCCTATTATTTTGGTAACGTTACCGAGCGCGCCTATCATAGGGTCGGCGTTTGCGCCGAGCACGTCTTTACAAACGAAATTAACGCAGACCGTGGCTATGCCCGAAACGCTCTGCCTGCCGAGCGAAGGAAGTCCGCCGCCCGCGATAACTTTAAAATAGAATTTTTTAAACTGAAAATTTTTGATTTTAAGCCGCAGATTGCCGCCGAAAAACGTTCCCGAAAGGAGCAGACAAAACGAGCAAAGTTGGCTTATTGCCGTGGCAAGTCCCGCGCCGCCCGTACCCATACCGAGCACGGTTACGAATACGGCGTCAAGACCTATATTTATAACCCCGCCCGAAACGAGCGCGATCATAGCGTAAAGCGCGCTGCCCTGAAACCGAAGTTGATTGTTAAGCGTAAGCGACGCCGTCATATACGGCGTGCCGAGGAGTATCCATATAAGGTATTCCCTCGCGTAGGGGCGTATCGTTTCGGTAGAGCCGAGCATAGTTATGAGCGGATCTATAAAGATAAGACCCAAAACCATAATCAAAACGCCGAACGCAAGCGACGAGAAAAACCCCGTAGCCGCCATTTTTTCGGCTTCCTCGCGGTTTTGTTCGCCGAGTTTAAGCGATACGTAGTTGCCCGAACCGTGTCCGAAAAAATATCCGAAAGCCTGAATAATCGCCATATAGGAGAATATTACGCTTATCGCGCCCGACGCGGACGCGTTTATTTGTCCTACGAAAAACGCGTCCGCCATATTGTACAGCGTGCTTATAAGCATAGAAAGCACGGTAGGCACAGCAAGCCGCAATATAAGTTTTGATACGGGATCGCCCGTAAGTCGCTCGAATTTAGTGTGAGTTTCGTTCATATTAAAAAATCGCCGCCATTATAAATTGAGTTACCAAGCCGCAGACCGCGCCGAGCGCGTAAAGGCTTATCAATATTATAATATTCCGTTTGAACTTTTTGGTATTACGGAAAAGCACCGCAAGACCCACGCCCGCGTTGGGGATAAGCCCCGCAAGCAACGCTCCGAACGAAATTCCGCCCTGAACGAAAGTAGTGGTTATCACCACGGAAGAGGCGCAGTTTGGTATAAGACCTATCGCCGCGGTTACGAACGACTCCCACCAACCGCCGCCGACAAGGGTTATACCGAGTAAACCGTTTTCGCCGAATAAAAGTCCGAATATAAACGACACTATAAACACGAACAGAAAAGTCTGCGCCGCGTGCCATAGCGGAACGAGCAAGTAACGCTCGGCAAAAGCCTTTTTGGACTTTTCGTCGTCTTTGACTTCCACGTGGTCGTGGCAATGCGCGCATATATCCTCGTGGTCGAGTTCTTCGTCGCCCTCGTCCTCGTGAATTTCCCTATTTTTGCAAAACGCGTTTACTATAAGTCCGAGCAAGGTCGCTATTAAAAACTTCAACCCGAGCAGGGGCAGAAGATAAAGTCTTTTATCGCTTGCGAGCAAGATTGAAAAAGCCTCGTCGCTCGTCGCCACGAACACGCTTAAAAGCGTGCCGAGCGCGATAAGTCCTTTTTCGTAAAGTTTTGCCGACATTACGCTCACGCCGCATTGCGGAAACACGCCCGCAAGCGCGCCGAATACGGGCGCGGCTTTGCCGTTGAGCAATTTACCCCGCTTTTCAAACGCCACGCGCCTTTCAAGCAATTCTATTACTATATAAGTAACGAATATGAGCGGCAGCATTTTTAACGAGTCTATTAAACTGTCGAGGAATATTTCGCCTATCTTTTCTAACATAATCGCCTATAATTATACATACAAACGGGAATTTAATCAATCGTTTTCAACTAAAAATCCAAAAGTCGGGGTAAAAATACCCCGACTTTTGGAACAATGGAGAAATAATTGAAACAAGAAAAAACCTGTGAGTGAGTAATTTTATACTTCCGCGCATTTACTTTGGAAGTGTCTACATTGTACACCCTGCGTGTGTTTACAGTATGAAATACGGTAATAAAGTAAGTGAAAATTTTTTAGCCGTAATTAACGCCTTATAATTATTGCCGCTTTTCAGCCGTTTAAACCGCGATTTACTGATTTTTTTCGCGACTTAATAATTTTCCGCGGCAAAACGCGCAAACGCGCCGTCCTCGTCAGCCGTGCCGCCGCTTACGCCAACGCCGCCTATTAAAACGCCGTTTTTGTATATCGGCTCGCCGCCGGCGAGTATAAGCAAACTTTGTTCGCGCTGCAGTCCTTCGAGCGAACCGCCCTCGCGAACTTCCTTAACGAGCGCGGCGGTACTCGATTTAACCGCCACGGCGGTATAGGCTTTTTTAAGCGCGACGTCGAAACTGACTAAAAACGCGCCGTCCATAACCTCGACGAGTACGGGGCGACCTTGTTCGTTCACCACCGCCACCACTACTTTTTTGCCTTGGCTTTGCGC
>CAVLAV010000169.1:0-4823 GCA_963660735.1 bacterium | reverse complement strand
ACGTCATATTGAGCGTAGCGAAATATCCCACGACCTATGTGAGGAGTATATGCGCCGTCAGTTCTTCGGTGGGATTCTTCACTATCGTTCAGAATGACGTGTAAAAAAGTACGTCATATTGAGCGTAGCGAAATATCCCACGACCTATGTGAGGAGTGTATGTGCCGTCAGTTCTTCGGTGAGATTTTTATCGTTGAGAATTACGTGCTTTTTTGTGATAAATAACCCTCGCGGAGGGAAATTTAGTCGCAACGCATATTTTTCACTCTACGTTTTACTTTTCATTATATAATGAGTTAAAAAAAACTTGAAAAAAAAGTTCGTTTATGGTAAAATAGATAAGTAATAGTCTTATTATAATATACTTTAAGGAGAAAATAATGTCCGAAAAGACTTATAATTCGCAGGATATTAAAATCCTCGAAGGACTCGAGGCGGTAAGAGTAAGACCGGGTATGTACATCGGTTCTACAGGTCCGCGCGGATTGCACCATATTTTGTGGGAAATAGTGGATAACGCCGTGGACGAGGCGGCAAACGGCTACGCTAACGATATAGAAGTAGTGCTTTATAAAGACGGCAGTGTTTCGGTAGAAGATAACGGCAGAGGTATACCTACCGACATACACAAACAAGCGGGGGTTTCGGGCGTACAGGTCGTATTCACCCAACTGCACGCGGGCGGCAAATTCAATAACGAAAATTATAGTTTTTCGGGCGGTTTGCACGGTGTAGGCGCGTCGGTTACCAACGCGCTTTCCGAATGGCTCAAAGTAGAGGTCTACAACAAAACCGTGTACTCTATGGAATTCACGAGCCATTACGACCCCGCCAAAAAGAAGATAATTTCGGGCGATCCCGTCGCGCCGCTTAAAAACACGGGCGTAAAAACGGATAAAACGGGTACGCTCGTAAGATTTAAACCCGATAAGCGCGTTTTTGAAACGGTGGAATTCAACCTCGAAACCATTGCCAAAAGGTTAAGAGAACTCGCGTTTTTAAACCGCGGACTTTCAATCAAACTTACCGATTTGCGCGACGACGACAAGTTTTATTCCAAAACTTTCAAGTACGACGGTGGCATTGTGGATTACGTCTTGTACCTGAACGAGGGCAAAACCAAACTTTACGATTTGCCCGTTTACGGCAAAGCCGAAAAAGACGGAATACTCGTAGAATTTGCCATTCAGCATACCGACGGCTATGCGGAAAGCGTGTTCTCGTTCGTCAATAATATTCCCACGCCCGAGGGCGGCACTCACGAGGTAGGCTTTAAGTCCGCGCTCACCAAGGTGTTTAACGACTACGCCAAAAGCAACAATTACGTAAAGGACAAGGACGCGCCGCTGATAGGCGAGGACTTCCGCGAGGGTATGACCGCGCTTTTGTCCGTTAAAATGAAAAGCGTGGAATTCGAGGGGCAGACCAAGACCAAACTCGGCAACCCCGAGGCGAAAACCGCAGTCGAGGCGGCTACTATGGAAGAACTCGACAAACTTATTAAAAACAAGAAAAACAAGTCGATTTTCGATGCGATGATGAAAAAAGCGCTCGGCGCGGCAAAGGCGAGAAACGCCGCCAAGCACGCCAAGGAACTCGCAAGGGCGACCAAGGGCGCGGATACGGCTAAACTCATAGGCAAACTTGCCGACTGCACGAGCAGAAAAGCCGAACTCAACGAGGTGTTTATAGTCGAGGGCGATTCCGCAGGCGGCAGTGCAAAGCAGGGCAGGGACAGACAGCATCAGGCGATACTCCCCTTGCGCGGCAAACCTTTGAACGCCGAGAAAAAGCGTATAGAAGAAGTCCTTAAAAACGAGGAAATTCGTACCATAATAAGCGCGCTCGGCACGGGCATAGGCAACGACTTTAACATAGAAAACCTTAATTACGATAAAGTAATTATCCTTTCCGATGCGGATCAGGACGGCGCGCACATAAGGGCTATACTTTTAACTTTCTTCTTCCGTTATATGAAAGAACTCATTCAGGAAGGACACGTTTATATAGGTATGCCGCCCCTTTACAAGGTTTACAAAAAGGACGTTACCGTCTACGCTTACGACGATAACGAACTGCAAAAAGCAATAGACAAAGTGGGCAGAGGTTATCAACTTCAACGCTATAAAGGTCTCGGAGAGATGAACCCCGATCAACTGTGGGATACTACTATGGACCCCAAAAAGCGCGTAATGACGCAAGTTACGATAGAGGACGCCGCCGAGGCGGAAAAACTTATAACCACTCTTATGGGCGACGACATCGAGGGTAGAAAAGCGTATATTTCAGAACACGCGGACTTCAATAAGGAAGATTCGTTTATGGACAAGGTATCGGTTTAAGGAGGACGGGTAAATGGACGAAAGAAACAATATAATAGCCAGTCCTTTGGAGGACGTGCTGCATAATTCGATGATACCTTACGCCGAGTACGTTATACTCGACCGCGCATTGCCGCGCGTGGAGGACGGACTTAAACCCGTACAAAGAAGAATACTTTATTCTATGTACGACCTCGGCATACTTCCCGATAAGGGATATAAAAAGAGCGCGAGGGTAGTCGGCGACTGCCTTGCAAAATATCACCCCCACGGCGACACTTCGGTTTACGACGCAATGGTAAGGCTCGCACAGCCTTTCAATATGCGTATGACGCTTATCGACGGACACGGCAACTTCGGTTCGGTGGACGGCGACGGCGCGGCGGCGATGAGGTACACGGAGGTTAAACTTCAACCTCTCGCGCTCGAACTTATCGAAGGTATAGACAAAGACACGGTAAACTGGTCGCTCAACTTCGACGACTCCTTAAAAGAACCCGATACGCTTCCCGCGAGATTTCCTAATCTCCTCGTAAACGGCGCGACGGGGATAGCCGTAGGTCTTGCAACCAACATTCCCACGCACAATTTAGCCGAAGTTATAGACGGCGTAGTCGCGTATCTCGATAACCCCAAGATTAAACTCGACGAGATGATGAAAATCATCAAAGGACCGGACTTCCCCACGGGCGGCTATATAATCGCGGGCGAGGAACTCAAAACCGCTTACGAAACGGGCAAGGGCAAAATTCAACTGCGCGCCCGCATAAACGTAGAGGACGCCGAAAACGGCAAAAAGAGCATAGTCATAACCGAAATACCTTACCAAGTAAACAAGGCTCAACTTTTAAAGAAGATTGCCGAGTTGCAGGAAACCGACAAAGACGCGCTTGCGGGCATAGCCTCGATAGCCGACGAGTCGGACAGGTCGGGCATGCGCGCCGTTATAAAACTTAAAAAGGACGTAGACCCCAACCCCATAATAAAATACCTCTTAAAGTACACGCAGTTGCAATGTTCTTTCGGTATAAATATGGTTGCCATAGCGGGCGGCAAACCCCGCCTTATGGGTCTTTTGGATATAATATCCTACTACGTAGACTATCAGATAAACGTAGTTTTGCGCCGTACAAAATTCGACTTAAACAGAGCGAAAGAACGCGCGCATATTTTAGAGGGTCTTATAATAGCGGTAACTAATATCGACAAAGTTATAAAAATAATCAAGACTTCGCCCGATACCCCCACCGCAAAACAAAATTTACGCGAGGCGTTCGCCCTTTCGGATAAGCAGGCGCAAGCCATTCTCGATTTAAGACTTGCTCGTCTTACCCGTTTGGAAGTGGACAACCTTAAAGAGGAACTCGCTCAACTTAAAAAACTCATAGCCGAACTTCAAGCCATTGTGGACAGCAAAAAATTGCAGAAAGACGTGGTTAAAAAGGAAATTCTCGTCATAAAGAAGAAATATCGCGACGAGAGGAAGTCCGAGATAGTTTCGGTAGAGGACGATATATCTTTCGTTGCAAAAGCCGAAAACAGAAAACTCGAGAATTACGTAGTCGGCATAAATTATAACGGACTCGTGCGCAAAGTAAAACTTTCGTCGTTCAAACGCACGGCGGCAAGTTTAACGCCTAAAAAATCCGAGTTTATGCGCAACTACACCGAGGCTACGGACGATCACCTTATATACGCGTTTACCAACCTCGGCAATTGCTATCGCATAGACTGCGAAAAAATTCCCGAGGCGAGCGGCTCGGGCGGCGGCGTAAAATTCGATACGCTCGATAAACAGATTCCTTCCAAAGAATACCCCGTGGCGGTGTTCGCTATAAAGGATCTGGAAGTCCCCGCAGGCAGATTGTATTTCTTCACCAAACAAGGCGCGGTCAAACTCACGCCCTGGAGCGAGTACGCTGTTGCGAAGAGTTCTTTCGTTGCAATGAAACTAAAAGAGGGCGACGAGGTGTTGTCCGTTCAGCAGGAATTGCCCGACGCAAACTTCTTCTTTGCGACCAAAACGGGTATGGGACTTCATTGCGAAGATACTTTCAGCGAATATAAACGCGTTTCGGGCGGCATAGCGGGCGTAGACCTTTACGATGGCGACGAGGTAATCTCGGTAACGCAAATCGAAAAGGAAAAGGATTACGAACTCGTAATTGCGACCGAATCGGGTACGTTCAAAAAGGTATATCTTTCGCTCGTAACCAAGTTGCCGAGAAACCGTAAGGGCGTCAAAATAGCCGACGTCGGCGACGAAAGCCTTAAACTCGCAGTGCCAGTCCTTCGCGGCGAAAAGATCTATCTTGTGATAGAAGATACCGACGGCAACCTGCTTTACGCCGATTCGGGTCAACTCGTGTTGGAAAGCAGAACGACAAAAGGTAAACCCATTGCGGCGCTGGGAATATTTCGCGCCAAAGGGGTGTGTTCCTTTCGTCTCAACGCAAAATAGTAACGAAGAGGATAAACCCGCCGTCGAGGTAAGACCAAAGG
>CAVLAV010000168.1:0-4827 GCA_963660735.1 bacterium | reverse complement strand
CATCATAGGCGCATTGATTTGCGCTATAACGTCACAAGGTTAAAACGGAGGTTTTTTATGGAAAAGAAAGAAACAACGCCGCGCAGAGCGGCAAGAAGAAGTTACGAGGAACGCAACAAAGATAAGCGTAAACAGGCAAGCGGAAATTTCGGAACGATGATCCCGCGCGAACTGTATGACGAAATCAATGCGTTTCTGAAAGAACGTAATATGACAAAAGTGGACTTTATCAGAACGGCATACGAAATAATGAAGTCCCAAACCAGCGGAACACATAATTGATTGTGGCTTATCCAACCCGTGATATCGGGAATCAATAAGGAGATATTGTGGATGCCAGCCAAAAATAATCCAAATCCCGCCAAAACGCCGATATTTCCGTGCTTTATGCCGAATTCGCCTTCGCCCGTACGGCAAGTACGAACAAAGCCGCCTTCGACAGAAATCATCGAAAATAGCGACGTTTTGGTTTCCTGCAAGTATTGCGTCGCGTTTTTAGGTTAAGACGCGGCGCGCAAGCGGCATAATACATCAGTATATGGCGGTTGCGGAACAATGTATTAGCCTGAAAACACGACGCAATACCGAGGTTTGAATTATTCTTGGCTGGCATAGGAGAGACCGTGCTTTTCTTTCCGTTAAAAGTACGGCAGGGAAAATAATTACGGCGCCGCTACGGAGAGTAGTCGGAAAAATAATAAATCAAAGGGTAAATGCAGACGGAAATCCAGGGCGGCGCAACCTATATAAAACACAAAAAAATTTAAGGAGACTTGAACGAGCAGAAATTAACTACAAAACAGATTGAGAGAGAAGAAAAAGGCAAAAAACAAAAACTTTCCGAAGCGGGAGCGGAATTCGATTCTTCGCAATTGAATACCGACGTATTCAATACAGTTATCGCTTTCAGAATGCTTGAAATCATGCGGAATAACGGATTGATTGACGAAAGCGAATACGCAAAGGTCGAGAAAAAGCGCGCCCGCTACAAGGGGAACGTGATAGACAAAAGAAAGACGAAAAAGGCGGTGATTCAATATGATTGAAAACGGTATGGTAATGCCGACAGACGTAAACTTCGACCGTAAAAGACAGCGGAAAGTTGTATTTTACGGGAGAGTAAGTACCGAACATGAAGCGCAGTTATCCGCGCTGGAAAATCAGATATAGTGGTATGACGATATAGCGGTGAAAAATCCGAATTGGTACATTTTAAAAAAGTATATCGATGAAGGAATAATTTATGGGGAACAAGAATTAAAAAATTGAGAAATCGAAGCAATTTTTTCACTGAAATGAAAGGCGATTTTCAGAATAAAAGTCCGAAAACTATTGAAAAAAAAGGGTTTTTATGCTATAATACAAACATAAACGAGGCAAAAATTATGGATTCAAAAGATAATAAAATCATAATATATCAGGATGAGAACGGGGTTACGAAAATTTCAGTTCGTTTTGCCGATGAAGATTTGTGGCTTACGCAGGCGCAACTCGCAGAAATTTATGACACGACGCAACAGAATATCAGTCAGCATGTGGATGGGATTTATTCCGACGGCGAACTCGACCGCGAAGCAACTAACAAGAAATTCTTGTTAGTTCGTGAGGAGGGAATGCGTCAGGTAAAAAGGAACATCGATCATTATAATCTTGATATGATTATCGCTCTCGGTTATAGGGTTCAATCTCAGGTAGCGACTCGTTTCAGAAGATGGGCAACCGAAAGATTGCACGAATATATTCAGAAAGGTTTTACGATGGATGACGATCGCTTAAAGCAAGGCGGTTCGAGATATTTCAGAGAACTTCTTCAACGTATCCGTGACATTCGCTCTTCCGAACGAAATTTTTATCAGCAGGTGACTGATATTTATGCGACGGCGATAGATTACGATCCCCGTTCTGATATGACGAAGAAATTCTTTACAACTGTACAGAATAAATTACACTTTGCCGTACACGAACATACAGCTGCAGAGGTAATCTATGAAAGAGTAGACAGTGAAAAACCGCTTGTCGGTATGACAAATTTTAAAGGCTCATATATTACGAAAGATGATGTAAAGATAGCAAAAAATTATCTTACCGAAACTGAATTGAAAAGATTGAATTTGCTTGTATCGCAATTTTTGGATTTTGCCGAATTTCAGGCAATGGAACAAAATGCGATGACGATGAAGGGGTGGATAGAGGCGCTTGACCGACAAATCGTTGCCAACCGCAGAAAACTGTTACAGGGGAGCGGAAGCGTTTCCCATAAAGAGGCGATGGCAAAAGCCGAGAAAGAATTTGAAATTTATCGTAAACGCGAAATGGCATTGTATGAAAGCGACTTCGATAAAATGATAAAACTGATAAACAGCGCAGATAAAAAATGATAGTAAATTATTGTTGTATGGGTGCGAAAAAAAAACGGTTCTGACAGTAGAGCCGTTTTTCGTTTATTTAAGTTTTTGAAACTCTTAAAAGTTCCTGCCGGTCTTTTACTATCGCGACCGTGTCAAGTTCGCAGTATTTAAGCAGGTTTTTGCGGGTTCTTTCCTGTTCTTCGGGCGGCATTGCTTTAATGGACGGGAAAATCGTCATCGATTCGTCATCGTTGTGAGTTTCAAAATCGAGAAAATAAAGAGGGTAGGAAAGCGTTGATAAAAATATGCCTATAAGTCGTTTATCGACATAAGTACCTCGGTTATTAAGTGCAAAATCATTTGCTTTGACTGCAGAAAATTAAGCGGAGTGCGCTTCTGCAAATCCTCGAAATAAACGAGTCCGTTTTTATAAAGTTCCCATTTGTTATTGCAGCGATACATCTGAAAGACGTTACGTTCGGGCAGATGTTTCAAGCAGCATTTCCAATACGCGCAATCATGCGCTTGAGCGCATTGTTCGCCGATATCTATATTCGGTTCTTTACTGTTTTCGGTATTGTAGCGGCGTTATTCCGTATTTTTCTTTGAAAAGACGGGTGAAGTGTGCCTGTGATTGAAAGCCTACGTCGTTTGATATTTTCCATAGCGGAAAAGTCGTATTTTTCAGTAGGTTGCAGGCATAGGTCAGACGTAAATCGGTTATATAGGCAACTATTGTCGTTCCGGTATATTTTTTGAACTCACGGCAAATTGTTGTTTGCGAGTAATTCGATACTTTGTATATCTCGGATAATTTAAAGTCGTTTGAAAAGTTTATATTGTTCAATTTCCGGATAAAACTTTTCAGCCAGCCGGGCATACCGTTGTCGTCTGTGTTTACGTAAAACAGACTAAACACGAAAATGATAAAAGATTTAAGCGAAACGTTCCAGTATGCTTCGTTTTGAGATTCGAGAATTAGTTTCTGAAAATTCAACACCGTTTCGAAAAATGAGGAATTAAGGTGAATAAGTTGACTTGCACACGTGGCGTTTTCATCGTCAAACAAAACTTTTAAAAATTCTTTCGCAAACGGTATTTTACACGTCAAGTTTATGTGTTGCGATTCGTAATTTTTATATTGACTATGCTTGTGGTATTGCTTGGGAAAAACAATGAATGCGTCACCCGTTTTCATAACCGTTTGCTTGTTTTCGAAGTGGTGAACTATCTTACCTTCGGTAACGATAAATATCTCGATGTAGTTATCGTGTGAATGATAAAAAGACGTCGGTTTTGTCCATATGTGAAAAGAGAAGTCCTTTTCCGATTGCAAAACGGCATAAGTCCGTGTTTTTTTTACGCTCGGAAATATATCGTGCGATAGAAAATCCTGTTCCGATTTTAAAACCGCAACACTTTTTTGCTTTTCAGTTTTTTTTATGTCTTCACTCATAATCATATTGTATCACGTAAAGACTGCAAGGTCAAGCGTAGGAATAAAATTTCCAAAAATTTAACCTTAACTTTTAAACTAAAATGACAGGTATTTTTTTAAAATGTCAGATAAATTCGAACTTTTTTAAATAACAACAAAATAATTACGACTAAAAATAGCAAAAAGAAGACTAAAATGAGCAAGCCGAAATTTTAAAATCGTGTTATAATTGTGTTGTAAATATGAGGTTGTAAATATGAGGAATGCCGATTAGAATGGCAAAGCGAGAGAATATGGTTCGTACTTTTTTTGGAAAAAATAGTAAATTTCTTTCATTGATTGTTCTCGCGTTGGTTTTCGCGGTTTTATTTTGTTCTTGCGGCGTTTCCGGCGATAACGGCAATTCATCGTCGTCGGACGGAGATAATACCCCTGCTGAAAATATTTATGCCGTGGTTGTGAACAACAAAAAAATAAGCATAATAGACCATGCGTCTGCGCTTGCCGGATATCTGACCGACATGACGGATAATCACTATAACGTTTACACTGTCGATGAAATTCCGGATATCTGTGCCGACGACAGCGTTTTTATATCGATAGGAAACAGCGGATTCGGTAATTCGGCGTTACAGACGGCGACAAAAAATCTCGGTTCGGACGGATATTCGATTAAGAGCGATGGCTCGATCGTTTACATAAACGGAAATTCCGATCGCGCCACGCTTTACGGTATTTATGCTTTTTTAAGATACGAAGGGTGCGAATTCTATGCCGAAGATTGTGAGTATATCCCGAAAGTAAGCGATCTTAAGCTCGATAAATTAAATATAGTCGAAGAGCCTGACGTGAATATCCGACATTACTTGTCATGGGATACTTGTTACGACCATGCCGACGGAGCGTTTACGGTTAAAAGTTTAATGAATTCGTCTTATGGTTTTCTCGGTAAAGAAAACGGCGAATCCGTAACGTTCGGATATCTCGGCGCCGATACGCACAATGCAAGATTTTATGTCGGCGAATCGTATTGGGGTAGTG
>CAVLAV010000167.1:0-4832 GCA_963660735.1 bacterium | reverse complement strand
CTATATACGAAGGCGAACCGGAAGAAGATATAAGAGATGAGATAGCAAAGGAGATTATAGCAGTCCTCGATAACGGAGAAGGAACGACGCTAAGCGAAGACGATATTATCTTCGTAGAAGTTCAGAAAGAATATTATGAATAAATGTTTCAATGTAAACGTGGAAATACTTGACAGATTAAACGAAAAGGAGTATGATATATGTATCAAGTGATAGGAAGTAACGAAATGACCGTAGTAGAAATGCTCACGGAAGCAATGCTTAAACGTGGGGTTAAAAAGAAATATGTTGCCGAACAGATGGGGTGGAGTTCGCAGAACTTCTCTAACCGTCTCAAAAATTGCACGCTCGACGCAGAAGAATGGGTTAAGATAGCCAAAATACTTGGTTACGAAATTCAGATGGTTGACGCAGACAGCAACGCCGTATTAAAGCAACGAAACAAAAGCACCGGAGAAAGGGTGGTGCAGTGCGTTGACGGCTATACGTTCGACACAGACAAGGCAACGTCGATTTGTCACAGTCCGAAACTCTACGGCGGCTGGTTCGAGTTGTTCAAAGACATACCGTCGGGAAAGTTCTTCACGGTTGCCTATTTTGAAACGGGAGACAGTGCCTGCGTTGCGTCGATAACAAAAGAAAACGCCGAGAAGTTCTACGAGGATTGCGGCGGAAAGGATAGGGAAGAATACTTCGAAGATTAAAGTTCAGGGACGCAGAAATGCGTCCTTTCTTTTTGCCTTTTTGATGAACGAAATAATAAAAAAAATAAAAAAAATTATTTTTTTCATAAAAAGGCTTAAATATGCTTTACAATTACAGTTCTGTAAGATATAATAAGATTACAATTAAAAATTAAATCAAATGCAAGAAAAAAGGAGACACAGCCCTATGATGAAATGCGAATTTGAAGAAATGGTAGGAAAAGAAGTAACGGAAGAAACTTACAGAATCTACGAGCAAATGTATACGGCATTACCCGAAAACGTGACGAAACAGCAATTCGTAGCAATGCTCGACATAGCAGCAATTCCCGAAAGCGACTCCGCAATCAAAAGAAGAGAAGAAGCGGAAAAGTTCAGACAAGAAATACTGAATGAGATTGCCGGATTACAGAAAGAAGTCAAAGAAGTCAATGCGGACATTGAAAGATACAAAGAATATATGGAACTCAACGATATGGACAGAGATTTTTGGAAGACGGAAGCGAGACTTTACAGAGAGTATGCAAGAAAACTCAAAGCGAAGATAGCCACCCTCAAATGGGTAGTGGCGTAAGGGGCAAGGATATGGACGCATTAAGAGAAGCACGAGCGAAGTTGACGTTGTTCTACGGGATAAGCAGTCCGACAGACAGGCAGGCGGCTATGTTTGCGATATACGGAGAGTCCGCTCCATTTTTACAGGAGCGAACGCAGACAGCGCAACAGATAGGAGGTTCACATATGAACACTGAAAGAAAAAATATCGAAAGCATATTGACAGAGTTAAGAGGCACAAAACAGTTACTTACATTGCTTTGCAATTCGGTAACGAGAATAGACGCGGATATAGCCGGTAATCCGCAGGAAGCGTTGTTCGCAATCGAGCGTTTGCTTGAAAAGAACATCAGCGATATAGAAACGGCAGTTTACAGAAAGTAAGGACGGCAGATTGTCTGCGTTTGCTCAATTTTTTAGGAGGTATCAGCAATGTATAAATGTTCGGATTGCGGTCGCATTTTAGACGATGACGAACTTGTAACGAGAAAGGACTACGTCAGCGACTACGCCGGCGGAACATATGAATACAGGGAGTCTTGCCCGTGTGGCGGAGACGTTGAAGAAGTGTACGCTTGCGAAGGTTGCGATGATTATTACGAAGAAGACGAGTTGCACGAAGGTTTTTGCGAACATTGCTTGGCGCAATGCGCAACTCTCGATAACGCTATCGAAAGCGGAGCAGAAGAAAAAGATACGGTTCACATCAACGGTTTTCTTACCTACCTGTTTCCGAGAGAACAGATTGAAGACATCTTGATAAAGGAAATTCACACAAGAGAAGCGGCAGTCGAAGGAATGGAAATATCCGAAAAGGCGAGAGATTATTGCCTTGACGACATCGACTGGTTCTCCGGCTGGTTACAGAAAAAATGCAAGATATAAGGAGTTTGATATGAGAGCATACAAAGAATACCTGAAAGTGATTGAAGATTGCGGCTGGAAAGTAAACGTTATGGACAGCGAAATCGAAATCGAGACTTGGTCGCCTGCGGGAGAAGATTTAGTCGAGTATCTTCGCAAGGATATAGACATCTACGAGCAAGTGAGCGTGATTGCCGAGAACTTCGACGTAGACGAACACGCTGAAATGTGGATTGAGTTTAGAGGAACTCGCGGTGTTCCGAGTTCTATAAGCGAACTTGTAAAAGACGCAGAAGCAATCGAGGATATGTATTCGATACTTGCAGCCGAACTGCTGAAAAAGAAACAAGAAATCGAAAGAAGGAGAAGAAAAGCGGTATGAAAGACTTGAAAGTTAACTGTTTAATCGGCGACATAGTTTATAAGATTTGTCCGAGATGTAACGACAGACACAACGGAACGTGTGAAAATTGTGCTTGGAGCGGCTGTATATGGAATTACTGTTCGATCGACATAAAGATATATAAAGATGGCTCATTCATCAATAATCCGTTACAGGTGGTAAAAAGGCGAGTCAGAGAAAACGACTTTATTCATATCAACGAGCAGTTTAATATCACCTACTTCGCCAGCGAAGAAGAAGCGTTGAAAGCGATTGCAGAATACGACGCAATCCGAAACATCGAAGACAGGCACGAACGCTATAACGAGTTTGTACGTTGGGCGGAAGGACGCAGGTCAAACGTTGGGTTTGAAAGTGAGGTGGAAAGATGAAAGAAACAAGGATAGATTGGTGCGATTGCACGGTAAATCCGATTGTAGGTTGTCCTAACGGTTGCGCATATTGCTATGCCCGGAAGATAAACGATCGCTTCCACTTCATTGAGAAATGGAGCGAGCCGAAGTTTTTTCCGGAACGGTTGGAACAGTTCGCAAGCAGGACTCCGAAAACGGTGTTTATCGACAGTATGAGCGACGCAGGGTGCTGGGAGCAAGAATGGTTCAATCAAGTTATGGACGCTACGCAACGCTATCCGCAGCACAAGTATATAGTTCTCACAAAGCGTCCTTACGAGTTAATGGTTAAACGCAATAACTACATTATGGCAAACGGAAACTTGCTTAAAAACGTTTATTTAGGCGTTTCCATAACGTGCCAAATGGATATTCTCAATTCGCCCTTCTTGGAATACTTCGATTTTTTGAGTATAGAGCCTCTGCTCGCAAAAATCAACTTTCCCGATTGGCTGAAAGACAGGGCGGTCAAGACGATTATAATCGGTGCGGAAACGGGGAACCGCAAAGGGAAGGTTATTCCGCAAATACAGTGGGTAGACGACATCGTGGCGAAAGCGGATGAGTTTGGTATGAAAGTTTTTATGAAAGAAAGTCTGCGTGACATCGTAGGCGAAAATAAATTCAGGCAGGATAAGGATATATGGAAAGGAAAGAAGTTGGCAACGACAATAGGTGCGTAACTTGCGGCGACGTTATTCCGGAAGGAAGACAAGTTTGCCCGACTTGCGAGTCGAAAGACTGGCGCGAATGGTATGACAGATACGTCAAGGAGCATACTTGCCTCGTCTATTCCGAAAAGTTAGTCGGCACGTTGCAGGCAGAAATTCAAAAGACGAAACAGGACGCTTCAAAGGCTGTGTTACAGGCTTTTGCCAAACTGAAACAACAACTATACGGGGTTGTGACTATCAGAGCGGTAAACGATGAAACAAAGGAAGATATGGATAGCGACGAAGTATTCGGGGTTATCGAAAAATTAGAAAAAGAATATAGAAAAGGAGAGCAGTTATAATGACTTACAGAGAACAGTTAGAAAAGGTCAAAGAGTTAGGAATTAACGTTGGCGAGTTGCTAATAGCGGACGAGTGCGATTGTGTGCTTGACTTCGAAATGTCGGATAAGGACTTTGAAGATATATGCGGGTTTGCGTATTATATCTATCTGAAATCGGAGGGTTTGACAGCACACGCAATCGCCAAATACATAAACTGTTTAGTGGTGGATAAAGGTAAAACGATTGAAGAGGTAACTGACACTAACAAGTGGGACTTCATTGAAGAAGCGTCCTATTATATGGATTAAGGAGCGTAGACTATGAGAGAAATTTTATTTAGAGCGAAAAGGAAAGGTTATATAAGCGAAAACGTATATAGGAGCGAATACAAAAACAACGACTGGGTTTTCGGCTTAATCACAAAACAATATTCCAAAGAGTTTTGGGGCAGGCTTAATGACGAGATGACCGACATTCACGGAATAAACGGAATCGAGATAGATAGAAATACCGTTGGGCAGTATACGGGATTAAAAGATAAGAATGGCAAAAAGATATTTGAAGGTGATGTCGTAAGCTATTGCGATGAAGATGCATACTATTACCCAGAAGACTGCACCGAGTTTTTCGGAAAGGTGGTGCAAGAGTGCGGTGCTTTCGGGATAGGGACAGATAAAGAACTGCCGTTAGAACTTGAAAATTGGTGTAACAATGATAATTTCGTTTCTCTTTGGGAGATTTACTGGAATTTGAACTGTTGCGATGGCGAATTGCCTATGCTCGAAGTCGTTGACAATATTTACGATAACCCCGACCTTTTAGGAGAGAATGAAGATGAAAGATAAACTGATTTTACTTGTAAAAAAAGCAATAGATGCCAACGCTGCACATAGCGTAGGTGAAGACGATTTGCTTAC
>CAVLAV010000166.1:0-4859 GCA_963660735.1 bacterium | reverse complement strand
GTATATGCCCCGTACTTTTTCGGTGGGATTGCCGCGGTCGCTATGCTCCCTCGCAATGACAAATAAAAAAAAGTGTGTCATCGCGAGCGTCAGCGTGGCGATCCCCCTGAAAAGGTGTGCAACATATACTCCGCACTTTATTCCAAGGGATTGCCGCGGGCGCAGAGCGCCCGCGGCAATGATGCGTAAATTCAAATTGTGAGGTTATTCCGACCGAAGGGCGATTACGGGGTCTTTTTTGCTCGCCATACGCGAGGGGATAAGCCCCGCGATAAAAGTAAGGAACATAGAGATTGCTATAAGGATAAGTCCGCCTTGCCACGGCAACACCGCCACGTTTTTAATATCCGCAAGCGCGTAAATTATCAGACTTAACGGAATATCCAGAAGAACGGTAAGACCTATGCCTATCACGCCTGCGGCAAGACCTATAATGAGCGTTTCGGCGTTGAACACCCGCGCAACGTCCTTTTTGGACGCGCCGAGCGCGCGCAACACGCCTATTTCCTTGGTTCTTTCGAGTACGGAAATGTAGGTGATAATGCCTATCATTATGGACGAAACTACGAGCGATACCGAAACGAACCCTATAAGCACGTAACTCACCGCGTTTATAATGTCGGTTATCGAACTCATCATAATGCCGAGATAGTCCGTATAGGAAATTTTATCTTCTTCGCCTTTGTCGGAATTGTATTCCGCGATAAGGTCGGAAACGTACTTTTTATTCTCGAAAGTAGAGGGGTAAATGCTTATGGTTTTGGGCTTGCTTTCGTCGGCGTAGCCGAAGTCTTTCATATTGCCGTCGTAGGTTATGGGGTTGTTCTGAGCGTCCGTCGCTTCGCCGAAAGGTTTGCCCGTCGTAACGTCGGTGTCGGGCGATGCTTTCTGCGCTGTTACCACGTCGGAATTTCCTACGGCGTTAAGCAGCGTTTTCGTAAGGTTTTTAGAGTAGACTATAGTGCCGTCAAGCGCGCCCGTCGTCGAACCTTCCTTTGGGCGTATTACGCCTACTACTTTTACCTTTAAGCCTTTTTCTATTGCGGCGTAATAATCGTCGGAACGGAGATCTTTGGTACTCTTATGATAATTTCCGTCCGAACTCCACTTGGTATAAAACAACGCCGGCACGCAGAGCGAAAATTGCTTGTTTAATATATCGCTTACCTCGAATTTGCCGTTTGATTTATCCTCTTCTTTAACTTCGGTAATATACGAAGGCAGTTTATCTCCGTAAAGGGATTTCAGCAGCGGGTATAAAATTTCGTTTTCGTTAATAAGACCGAGCGCAACCAGGTTGTAGTCGGGTATGCGGTTGTACTTATCGAGTACGACCATAACTTCGTTGTCGGAGGAAAAATCCATCCACCTGCTGTCCTTGCCGACCAACTCGTACTGACTTTTAAGCAGTTTTTCGTTGTCGATAGCCTCGCTCCACGCTTTGCGTGCGCCCGAAGAAAACATCGAACTCGTAGATTCGTCGGTTTTCATATATTGCATTATAAGGTCTATCGCGCTTTGCAGTCTTGCGTTTTGTTCGCCCTTATAATTCTCTCCGTAAACCTCGAAGTTTAAATCGTAAGTATATTTTATGGCGTTTATTCTGGACTTGTCGTAGTCTTTTTCGTCGAGCCACTTTTTAAAGTCGGAAAGATTGTTTTTAACCTGCGAGTCGGCAAGCGATTCCAGCATTTGTTTAAACGAGTCGTTTGCGGTAATTTCGGTCGTGTTCGGGTACTCGGTTCTGTCCGACGCGTCGCCCGAACCCATAACCGAGGTGAAATCGGAATAAGTTTCCTGTACGGTGATGGGGTAGTTGGACAGGGTGTCTGCCTGCACGCGGTTTATATAGGTCTGAAAACCGCTTGAAAGCGACAAAATAAGCGCGATGCCTATAATGCCGATACTGCCCGCAAAGGAAACTAAAATCGTCCTGCCTTTTTTGGTCATAAGGTTGCGGAAACTTAACGATAAGGCGGTTAAAAAGGACATAGAGGTTTTCTTTCTGCCCTTGTTCACCGTAGGTCTGACTTTTTCCGCCTCGCGTTCCGAGTTGATTTCTTCGTCGGAAAGGGGTTTGTCGTCGCCCACGAGTTCGCCGTCCAAAAGTCGGATTATGCGCGTGGAATATTTTTCGGTAAGTTCGGGGTTATGCGTTACCATTATTATAAGGCGTTCGGACGAAATCTCTTTTAAAAGTTCCATTATCTGTACGCTCGTCTTGCTGTCGAGCGCGCCCGTCGGTTCGTCGGCAAGTAAAATTTCGGGGTCGTTTATAAGGGCGCGCGCTATCGCCACTCTCTGCATTTGTCCGCCCGAAAGTTGGTTGGGGCGAGCGTTTATTTTATTTTTCAGCCCGACTTTATCAAGCACGGCAATCGCGCGTTCGCGGCGTTCTTTCGCGCCGATACCCGCCAAAGTCAGCGCGAGTTCCACGTTTTCCACTACCGTTTGGTGAGGAATAAGGTTGTAACTCTGAAAGACGAACCCCACCGAGTGATTGCGGTAAGTATCCCATTCTTTGTCGCTGAAATTAGCGGTGCTTTTGCCGTTTATTATAAGGTCGCCCGAGGTGTAGCGGTCGAGTCCGCCTATAATATTTAAAAGCGTGGTCTTGCCGCACCCCGACGGACCTAATACCGACACGAATTCGCTTTTGCGAAATTCCATACTCACGCCTTTAAGCGCGACTACTTTTTCGTCGGCGGTTTCGTATTCCTTAACGATATTCTTTAATTCCAACATCTTGTTTACTCCTAGCCATTAGTTCAAATCTCTAATGGCTACGCTTTTATTTTAACATTATTCGGCGGTAAAAACAAATAAAAACGGTCGGAAATTATTTTTTTACACTAAAAAATCATTAAATAAGTTTACGAAAATTTAAAAATAATGTATAATTTCGGTATGCTTAACGTTCTTGTAGTCGAAGACGATTTCGCGGTGAGAAAACTCACCTCCATAATGCTTAAAAACGCGGGATTTACGCCCGTTGCCTGCGCGACCGCCGCAGAGGCGGTCGCGCAGACCAAAAACGAGGTTATATCGCTCGCTTTGGTAGACGTGATGTTGCCCGATACGGACGGACTTTCGCTCGTAAAACTGTTGCGTGGTATAAACCCCGATTTGCCCGTGATTATGGTTACGGCAAAGGGGTTGCCTGCGGATAAACGGGCGGGGTTTTACGCTGGCGCGGACGATTATCTCGTAAAACCCGTGGACGAAGAGGAACTTATTTTAAGAATCCGCGCGTTGCTGCGGCGGTCGTCGGCGGTGTACGAAAATAAGATTTCGGCGGGCGGAATAGACCTCGACTATTCGTCTATGAGCGCGAAGATAAACGGCGAAAATTGCGAACTTACTCAAAAAGAATTTATTTTGCTTTTCGCGTTGCTTTCAAAGGCGGGCAAGATTTTAACGCGGGAAGAACTTATAAAAGAGGCGTGGGGCGAAAAGTTGGACGACGACAGAACGCTTACCGTGCATTTAAACAGATTGAGGGAAAAGATAGAACCCGCCGCGAGCGTGGAAATAAAAGCCGTGCGCGGACTGGGGTATAAGGCGGTGATAAAATGAAGAACGAAAAATCGGGCGCGGCAAAATCCGTAGTAAAAATTTTGCTTATCGCTGCTTTGGGCGCGGCGATAACGGCGGCGTTTATGCTTATAGCGGTGGCGTGCGCCAAAGCAAACGGGGATATAAGCGGAGGCTTTATAGCGTTTATTACCGTCTGCGCGGTGGCGGCGGGCGTTTTGCCGTCGGTTGCGGTCGCGATAAAAACGGTAAACGACCAAAAGTCGATAAATAAGGCGATTAACGATATATATAACGGTAATTACGCAGTGGATATTCCCGCCGTTGGTGCGGAATACGCGGGCGTAAAAGAGGCTGCCGAAAGGCTCGCCGCGGTGTTTTCCGCCGCCGAAAAAGCGCAGACGGATTTTATAACCGATTTTTCGCACGAGATAAAAACTCCCGTTACCTCGATAAGGGGTTTCGCAAGGCTTTTGCAGGGCGAAGATATAACCGACGAAAAGCGTAAGGAATACGCCGATATTATTGTTTCGCAGTCGGCAAGACTGCTCGATTTAACCGCCAACACGCTTATGCTCGACAGGCTCGACAATAAAAATTTCAAGGTCGAAAAGACCGAATTCGACGCAAGCGAGATTTTGCGGCAGGTAGCCGTCGATTTGCAGGAAAGTTGGGGCGAAAAAGATATAGACCTTTGCGTTGACGCGGACGAGTGCGAGATTTTTTCTAATAAAGAACTCGTTTATCAAATGCTTGCAAACGTATTCGAGAACGCCGTAAAATACACTCCCGAGGGCAAAAAAATAACTCTTTCCGCGAGGAAAGAGGGGAAGTCGGCGGTAATTTGCATTGCCGACGAGGGGATAGGAATGGACGAAGAAACCAAAGCGAGAATGTTCGACAGATATTTTCGCGGCGACAAATCGCGTTCCACGGCGGGCAACGGGTTAGGGCTTGCCACGGTGAAAAAGATAGCCGAGGTTTTAGGGGCGAAGATAACGGTTGACAGTTTTCCCGCCCAAGGCACTCGTTTTACGATAGTTTTTTAAAAGTTATGGCGCGGCACAATGTGCCGCGCCATAATAAAATACGCGTGTCATCGCGTCAATGCCGAGTGAGCAAACTTGCTTGCAAGGGTTTGCGAGCGATGGTATTCATAAGGCACTTGCATTTTTGATAAAAAATGCGAAAAACAATAGTTTTAACGCGTCAGCGTTAAGTGCCGAATAGCCGCAGGCGTGGCGATCCCCCTGAAAAAGTGTGCGGTACATACTCCGTACTTTACTCCAAGGGATTGCCGCGGTCGCTTTGCTCCCTCGCAATGA
>CAVLAV010000165.1:0-4871 GCA_963660735.1 bacterium | reverse complement strand
TATTCAACGATAAAGGCTAACGCCTTACAAAAACCTGACGGTTTTTAGCGTTTTTAAGAAAAACGCCTATCGTTTTATGAATACCGTCGTTCGCAAACCCTTGCAAGCAAGTTTGCTCACTCGGCATTGACGCAATGACATACTGTTTTACGTCATATTGAGCGTCAGCGAAATATCCCACGACCAAAGTGAGGTCTATATGCCCCGTCGGTTCTTCGGTGGGATTCTTCACTTCGTTCAGAATGACGTAAAAATAAGTGATTTTACGCCTTGTTTACCGAGCCGAATAAAGCCATTTTGTGCTTTACCGCCTCTTTTATATACTCAACCTTTAAATTGCGCGTTTCCAGATAACCGAGTTTTCTCTCTTCCCCGTCTTTATACGCGCGTTCGCCCGCAAGGCACAAATCGGTGAAAATATTTATCTTTGCTATTCCCTCGCGAATGGTGTTTTTAAAATCGTCATCACTTAATCCGCTGCCGCCGTGCAGTACGAGCGGGACTTCTACCGTACTTCTTATCTCTTTAAGCCTTTCTATATTAAGCATAGGTTTCTTTTTGTATACACCGTGCGCCGAACCTATAGCGACAGCCAAAGCGTCTACGCCCGTAGCCTCCAAATAGGCTTTCGCCTCCTCGGGAGTGGTATACATATCCGTAAGCAAATTATCTTCTTTAGCCGCTTCGCCCACGTGTCCTATTTCGCCCTCTACCGTCGCGCCGAACGCGTGCGCTATCTTTACCATTTCGCGCGTTTCGGCGATATTTTGCTCGTAAGGTTTAGCCGAACCGTCGAACATTACCGACGAAAAACCGAGTTTCAGTGCCTCAATACATCTGTCGAAAGTAAGACCGTGGTCGTAATGCACTACTACGGGAACTTTCGCCCTCTTTGCCGCCGCGATAACGCTCGGCGCAATGAGTTTAAGTTCGCCGTAAGGCAACAACACTTCCGCAGTACCGAGTATTACGGGCGAATTGCTTTCTTCAGCCGCCTCGATTACCGCCTGCAACATATCCGTATCGGTGGTATTGAAAAGTCCCACCGCGTATTTTTCCTTTTGCGCTTTTTTCAAAACTTCGTTTAAGTTTACTAACATATTCTACTTCCTTTAATTTTTGTCCACCCGCCCGGGAGATTGCCGCGGTCGCTACGCTCCCTCGCAAAGACGAGGTGCTTTACCGTCCCGAGCAAGGCTACCGCTTTTTGAAATTTCTCGTTATTTCGTAAATTTCGTTTTTGGTCTTTACCCCGTCCGTCGCGCTCGCCGCGGTTATGCTTGCCGCCGCCGCTCTTACGCCCGTTTCGAGTATTTTCTGCGGCGCGGAATTTGCATATATTTCGGTTAAACAACCCGCGCAAAACGCGTCGCCCGCGCCCGTCTTACCCTTAAAAAGTTCGTCGGGGACTATAAGCGAATTTATTTCGGCGTAACTTTCGCCAAGATAACAAGCCTTATCTTCCTTATGAATAATAACGCTCTCTTTAACGCCCATACTTTTTAATTTTTCGGCTAAACCGCGCAAATCGTCGGTATTATCCGATTTACAAAGCGCAGCCGCCTCGAGTTCGTTTATTATAAGATAATCGACGAACGGCAGACACGGCAAAACTTTTTCGTAAGCGTCCGCGGTAGAACTCACCAAGTCTATGGAAGTCTTTATTCCGCGTTTTTTCAGTTCCCGCAAAATTTTTACGCCGTCGCCGTTATCGACTTTTTCGAGCAGCAAAAAATACCCCAAATGAAATATCTTTGCGGTTATCTCGTCAAAGTCTATATCGTCGTAACTGAAATCCGCGCTCGCGCCCGCGTAGGTGAAAAAGGTGCGCTCGCCGCCCTCTACGCTCATTACCTGCGTAAAACTCGTACCGAGAGTTTCGGCGCGCTTTATTCCGTCGGCGTTCACTCCGTTACCGCGGAGCGTATCGAGCAAAAATTCGGCTTTATCGTCTTTCCCCACTTTTCCGTAAGCGTACACGCTTAAATCGGGGTTAATTCTTTTTATATCCACGCCCACGTTAGGCACGAGTCCGCCCACGGAGCGATTAACGCCGTAAACTTGCGTTAATCGCCCCATAGCGGGGTATTCTTTAATTATATTTATCTCGTCTACGAGTGCAGAACCCGCAACCGCTATACCGTTCATTTCAGTTGGCGTCGGGGCAAAGCGGACCCGCAAGTTCTTTAAGATAAAAGAGTTTGCCCGCTAGCGTCGGGATATAAGTAGAAGTTATATATCTCGTAGGACCGTAGCGAAGGGTCATCCAAAGGCTCATACCCTGCCACTGCATTCCGCGCGACAACGCGCCGTCCGCGCCGCCGATAGCGTAGTCCGCCGCAAACATCAAAGCAGGCCCTATCGTATTTGCGCGACAGGGAACGAGCGTCGTTCTGCTGCGGAAAGAAGTAATCGCGTTTTGCTCTATCGTAAGCGGGTGAAGTTTTACGCCCACTCTGTACGGTTGTTTAAGCCACTCTTCGTCGGAATTGAATTCCGCGCCGATCATAGGTTCCCAGAACGCGATATGGCACATTCTGCCTATGCCGTAAACGAGTACGAGTTTCGCGCCTTCCGCTTTAAGTTTCGCTATCTTTTCGGGATAGGTGGGAAGATTGTCTTTAAGCGCGAAATTTCTGTGCGAAACGGGTACGGTGTTTTTGCCGAGCGGATTATAAAACGCGTTTTCCATCGCGCTTTGGAACGACGCCTCGCCGGTTATCGTGTTGCCCTCGCCGTCTGCCCACTCGTCCATATTAAAGCACCATACGTTCTCGCAGGACTCGTTCCACTCTTTCAAAAAGTAAACCGCCCACTTATACATTCCCATAGGTCCTACGGGAAGAATAAACGCTATTTTACGCTTTTCGGCGTTTGCCTTGCGTATTTCGTTGGCTATTTCGTGCCCCATTTTTACGTTGAACTCGTCGAGGTTTTCGCACTCTACGGGCGCGAAATCTTTATTCCAAAACGATTGTCTTTGGGTAATGCTTTCGGGCGCGTTATTGCAGCAAGCGTCGATTTTATCCAAGTCCCACCCCTTGGGAAAGAAATTTTCAAGCAAACTGCCTTCTATAGTCGATTTTAAATTCATATAGTTCTCCTTTACGACTTTTTCTCGTCGTCTTTATATATTTTTTCTATTATTTTCTGAACGTGAACCGCCTCGTCGGCAAATTTATATTCGTTTTTGCCCGACTTTACGGTTTTAATAAAGTTTTCTATCTGTTTAAGGTACAAATCCGACCCCTTACCGCGATATTTACGCGGTTTTGCAACCGTGCGCGACTGTTGAGCGTCGTATGCGCCCTGCGGTGCGTACAAATAGGACATCTCGCCCGTTTCTTCCTGCCCGAGCGTGCCTTTGAGAATAATATAGCCGTCCGTTCCGTACAGTTCGAGTTTGGACTCGCTCGCCACGTCGGGGATATTAAAGTTTACGTCTATATGCCCTTTTACTCCGCTTTCGGTGCGGAACAAAATCACCGCGCTATCCTCTACTTCGTAAGAAAACGTACTCGTGTTATAAAAACTCTTGACTTCTACAATTTTCTCGCCGAGCAAAAATTCGATAAGTTCTATCGCGTGTACGCCGAGATCCATCGCCGCTCCGCCTCCGCCGAGCGCTTTCTTCTGCCGCCACGCGCCCGCGATGTCGGGATACCAACACGAAAACTGCGCGCGAATATCGACTACTTGCCCTATTCTTCCGCCCGCGAGCATTCTCTTGGTCTTTTCGTGCAGATTATGATATTTCATCATATAACCGATAGTTATCTGTTTGCCCTTCTTTTTAAACGCGTTTACGAGTTTTTCGCCCGCCGCCGAAGATATGGTTATGGGCTTTTCCATAAACACGTTTCGCCCCTTTTCCAAAGCGGCGTAGGCTTGCTCTTCGTGGCAACTTACGGGCGTACCAATATATACCGCGTCGCACTCGCATTCTTCGAGCATCTTCTTTTCGTCGGTATACCACTTTACCCCGTATTTATCGCCTATTTTTTCGGCTACGGCAGGAACTCTGTCCATTACCGCCGCTATCTCGCTTTCGGGGTCTTTAAGTATCGCGGGAATAGTCCTTCTGTCGGCTATGCCGCCCGCGCCTATTATGCACCATTTCATACTAAATTTTTCCTTTTTTAATTTTTAGGGCAACAGTCTTTGCGCCGTGCCTTTAAGATATACCTGACATTGTTTAAAGCCTTCCGCATAGGCGACCCCGCATTGATAGCCGCGATATTTACTGCAAGTACGCACCATATCCGCAAAATCAATTCCGTCGTGTTCGCGCATCCATACGAGTTGGCTCTCGTGGCATTCGAGCATTTTAATCTTTAAGTCGATTTCGTCCGTAATATCCACAAATTCCGTCGGGTTAAAGTTTACGCCCGCCAAAGTATCCATATAATATATAGGCACTAATTTAGCCGCCTTTTCGCCGCCCACGTGATAGTTGGGCAAAGTCGCCGTAAAACTCGCGTCGAACACGAGTTTGGAAACCGCCGTGTGGTCGGGCATATAGTCGTTCGGGTCGTGCGTGATGATAAAATCGGGTTGAGCGTACTTTATCACTTCCACCATTTTATCGCGAGACTCTTTATTGTCCGCAAACAGTTCGAGGTCGTTAAACATTCCGCCTATAACCTCTATTCCCGCAAGACTGCCCGCCTTTTCCGCCTCTTTTTTGCGGATTTCCGTCAGTTCGTCGGGCGGAATTATTACGTGTCCCAAATTGCCCGTGGAAGCGTGGCAAACTATTACTTTATCGCCGCGCTTTACGCATTTTGCAAGCGTTCCGCTGCAAGCGATTTCTATATCGTCGGGGTGTGCCCCTATCGCTAATACTCTCATAGTACAACTCTCCTTTCGCC
>CAVLAV010000164.1:2469-4872 GCA_963660735.1 bacterium | reverse complement strand
GTTTTAAACTATCCAAAGACGCGTATGAGGCGGGTAAAAGAGAGTTTACTATAAAATTTCTATTGCCGCTCGGCTTTACGGGTTCTATTTTCGAGGCTAATACGTCCACCACTTTTGATGAGGATCTTTCTGCCGTTTATACCGTGGACGACCGAAATGATAAGGATTGTCGCTTCGAAGCAAGAATAAAATTCAATTATGCGAGCGGAATATTGAATTTCGGTTATAACTACGACGAAGAAGAGGTTGTTGCCGTCGGAAAACAGTCGCTCAATTGCGCCGAACCGTTTTCGTTTACGTACGACGAAAAAACGGACGGATATGTTATAAGTAAAGATCCGAACTATAACGAGTGGCTCAATTCCGTGGAGACCGTAACGATTCCGAAAACGTTTGCGGGTAAACCCATAACGGTTATCGGAAGCGAAACCTTTTCGGGGTGCGACTCTCTTACGAGTATAACCGTTCCCGATACCGTAACGAGTATAGGATACTACGCTTTCAAAGAGTGCAGAAAACTGTATAGCGTAAATATTCCGACCGCAGTAACCGAAATCGGTCGGTATGCGTTTTTTAAATGCAGTAAATTATCAAACGTAACTATTCCCGACGGTATAACTATCATCGAAGAAGGCGCGTTTTATGGATGTAGCAGTTTTAGCAATGTCGTAATCCCCGACGGAGTTACGAGCGTAGGCAATTACGCATTTTATGCGTGCAGTAAATTAGCCTCCGTAACAATCCCGGACAGTGTAACGAGTATCGGAGATTTTGCCTTTTGGGGTAACGGACTTAAAGAAGTTACGATTCCGCAAAAGGTAACGGCTATCGGTAACAGCACATTTTATAATTGCACTAGTCTGGCAGACATAACGATTTCGTACGGAGTAACAAGTATCGGAGATTCCGCTTTTACCGGTTGTGGTTTTACAGGCATAACGATTCCGGATAGCGTGATAACTATCGGCAGTGGAGCGTTTGAACGCAGTAAGTTAAAGAAGATAACGATCCCGGATAGAGTAACGATTATAAACGATCACGTTTTCGACAGTTGTAATAGTTTAACCGAGGTTACTATTCCGTCGGGAGTAACGGAGATAGGCAAGTATTCGTTCTATGGCTGTACTAGTTTGACAAGTATAACAATTCCGTCGGGTGTAACGACTATAAACGGTAACGCTTTCGACAGTTGTACGGGGTTAACGAGTGTTGCGATTCCGAACAGTGTAACGAAAATTTGTGGTGATGCTTTCAGCGGTTGTACGGGGTTGACCGGCGTGTACATAACCGATCTTTCGGCTTGGTGTAAGATAAACTTTGAAAATGCGTCGGGGATTTTAGACGGCAGTTGCAATCCGCTTTATTGTGGTGGTAATTTGTACTTAAACGGAACGCGGATAACCAACCTTACAATTCCGGCAGACGTAACAAGTATAGGAGGATACACGTTTGCCTGTTGCACGAGTTTAACTAGCGTTACCATACCGGGCACCGTAAACAATATATGGGATTACGCGTTTTACAGTTGTTCGAACTTAAAAACCGTAACGGCTGTAGACGGAGTGAAATCGGCAGGTGAAAATGCGTTTTATAATTGTCCTATCGAGCGAGCGACGGTCCCGACGACGGTTATTTCGGGTATGGATAAATCCAAACTGAAAACCGTAGTAATTACGGGTGGCGAAACGATAGGCAGTTCGGATTTTTTTAGAGCCTATTATTTAACGAGCGTTACGATCGGCGATAGTGTAAAAACGATCGAAGAGGGAGCGTTTAATGGTTTATCCTCGCTTACAAGCGTTACGATCGGCGAAAAAGTAACGACTATCGGTAATAGCGCGTTCTATAATTGTACTATGTTGACGAGTATAACTATCCCGAACAGTGTAACGAGTATGGGCGGAAGCGTATTTTACGGTTGTAAAAATTTAAAGAACGTAAAATTAGGCAGCGGTTTAACAACTATAGGATCGTTTTACGGGTGTACGGGGTTAGAAAGTATTGTTATTCCCGAAGGCGTAACGACTATCGCCGAGAGGGCGTTTTACGGTTGTACGAAACTTACGTCCGTTACGATTCCGGTAAGCGTAACGGTTATCGGGAAAAATGCGTTCTACGACAGTAACTTATGGAACGTAGATTTCGGCGGAACGCAAGAACAGTGGCTGTCGATTTCGGTCAATATCGGCAGAGCCACCGCCAACGACAAAGTAAATACTAGAAAAATAACGGTAAAATGTACCGATATAGACGACTTGCAGTTCTATTTTTATAAAGATCTCCAAGCGTAGATGATGAAATCCATAGCGCTTTATCGCTCGGATGAAAAATATTTTAGTTTTATTAAGATTATGAAAAAGGTTTTAGTTTGTATTTGTTTATTTGCGGCGATGCTCGCCGCGC
>CAVLAV010000164.1:0-2332 GCA_963660735.1 bacterium | reverse complement strand
GCGCCCGACGACGAAATTAGGGTAAAAATAAGTTTTACGCTTTCCAACGAGGCTTACGCCGCGGGTAAGCGCAACTTTACCATAAAGTTTAAGCCGACGGTCGGCTTTGACGGGCGTATTATGTATGCAAACAGTTCGTCTACGAGCGATAAAGACTTTACCGCCACTTACACCGTGGACGACCGAAATGCTAAAAAATGCGAAGTCGAGGCGAGAATAACCGTTAGGTTCAGTCGCGGAAGTCTTAACGTTGCTTATTCTTACGACGGCGAAGAGTTTTCCACCGTTAAGCAAACTCCGCTTAATAACGATAAAACTCTGTCGTTTAAGTACGACGAGACCACCGACGGTTACGCAGTGTCGAAAGACCCCGAAAACGGCGAGTGGGTCGATAAGTCCACTAAATTGACCTTCCCCGATTCGTTCGCGGGTAAACCCGTAACTATTATCGATCAAACGATTTTCAGCGGTTGTACCAAATTAAAGAGTATATCTATTCCGAGTAGCGTGGTGGATTTGGGCAACGACGGAAATATGTTTGATAATTGTCCTATAGAAGAGGCAAGCGTTTCGGCAAAGTTTATCGGTCGCATACCCAAAGCAAGACTTAAAAGCGTAAAAATAGTAGGCGATTACGCTCTCGAAGGATACACGCTTTCGGACTGTGAAAGTCTGACGAGCGTGGAGTTGTCCGAAGATATAAGCGGTATTGCCCGTAACGCTTTTCGAGGGAGCGACAACCTGAAATACACCGAATACGGCAACGCTTACTATTTAGGGAATACGAAAAATCCTTATCTTGCGCTCGTTTTCACTAAAACCGACGACGTATCATACGTCGATATAAACGAAAGGACGAAAATCATTTGCGATAGTGCGTTTGAGAATTGCAGTAATCTGATATGGCAAATCGTAATTCCCGACGGAGTAAAAATTATCGGCAAGAACGCGTTTAGCAGTTGCCGCAATTTGGCGAACGTAACTATTCCCGATAGCGTAACTAAAATCGGTGAGGGAGCATTTTCTTTTCTCTATAGTTCAAGTAATAATTATACTGACAGAGTTGACAACATTAACGCCAACGAGTACGGGGGAGCACTTTATTTAGGTAACGAAAAAAATCCGTATGCGGCTCTTGTGGGGACAAAATACCGTGTATCGAGCGTTGAAATGCACCCGTCTACAAAAGTTATTCGCGACGAATTGTTTGCTAAAAGTGAGAGTTTAACGAGCGTAAAGATTGACGGCGTAACGAGTATAAAAGACGGAACGTTTAGAGGTTGCAAAAATTTGACGAGCGTTACTATATCGGATAGCGTAACGAGTATCGGGGAACAAGCGTTTGAAGATTGTAGTAGTTTGAAAAGTGTAACTATCCCGAGAGGGGTAACGAGTATCGGGTGGGCTGCTTTTTCGGGGTGTAAAGGATTGACGAGCGTAACTATTCCCGACACGGTAACGAGTATCGGCTCTTGTGCATTTATGCTTTGCAGTAGTTTAACGGGCGTAGTTATTCCGAACGAAGTAACGACTATCGGGTCTAACGCGTTTTATGATTGCAAAAGTTTAACACGTGTAACTATTCCCGACAACGTAACGAGTATCGGTTATAACGCTTTTGTTGGTTGTGATAATTTAAATTATAACGAGTATGGCAACGCCCGTTATTTAGGATCTGCCCAAAATCCGTATTTTGCTTTAATCAGGGTGGTAAATACGAATATAAATAGCGTTGATATAAACGAAAATACGAAAATTATAGCAAATTCTGCGTTTAAGGATTGCGAAAGGTTGGAGAGCGTAACTATTCCCGGCAGCGTGAAGAGCGTCGGCGATCAGGCGTTTTACGATTGCCGTAATATAACGAGCGTTACAGTGTTATCGGGTGTAACCGAAATCGGTAGCGGGGCGTTCGCCGGTTGTGAAAAATTATATTCCATAACGATACCCAAAAGTGTAACTTCTATCGGTTCGGCAATATTCGGTTGGGGTAAATTTATAACCGTAACTTACGAAGGAACTATGAAAGAATGGTCGTATTTTGCCTTGGACAAGGGCGTCGTGGCTCAAGAGGGTTACGGGCGCGCAACTATTAAATGTTCCGACGGCGAGATGTATTTTGACTTCTATTAAGATTATGAAAAAATTATTTGTTTGTATTTGTGTATTTGCGGCAATGCTTGCGGCGGTTTCTCTTTCCGCGTGTAAAAAGAACGCCGTTTCAATCGCCGATAGCGGCGGTTTTACCGAAATAAGCGCGGAAATACCATTCGTCGGCGACTTTGCCTGCGAGTATTACGGGGGCGACGGGTTTAACAGTCCCGTCGAAAGG
>CAVLAV010000163.1:0-4889 GCA_963660735.1 bacterium | reverse complement strand
ATCCACAAAAGGGAACGAACGATCGGGCAACATCTTTACGCCCGACAACGCCTTTTCTTACGGCGTAATGGCTTGACCATACATCAAGTCAATTTTATTATAACATACGAACATTTGTTCGTCAAGTGCTTTTGGCTAATTTTTCTCATATTTATTCCAATTCAAACGCACCGGTGTATAACTGATAATAAGTGCCGCGCTTTGCGATAAGTTCTTCGTGATTGCCTTTTTCGATAATTCTGCCGTGATCTAAAACGAGAATTTTATCGGCATTCTGTACGGTGGAAAGACGGTGTGCTATAACAAAGACCGTTCTGCCTTTCATTATTTCGTCCGTACCTTTCTGCACGAGTTTTTCCGTTCTTGTGTCAATAGACGAAGTTGCTTCGTCCAAAATAAGTAACGGAGTATCTGCAATAGCGGCGCGAGCAATGGAAAGAAGTTGGCGTTGCCCCTGCGAAAGATTTGCGCCGTCGCTTGTCAGCATCGTGTTAAATCCGTCGGGCAATTTCATAATGAAATCGTAAGCGTTTGCCGTTTTTGCGGCGGCGACGACTTCTTCGTCTGTTGCGTCGAGTTTTCCGTAACGGATATTATCGGCAACGGTTCCCGTAAACAAATTCGTTTCCTGCAATACTACGGTGAGAGAATTACGAAGATCGGCTTTTTTGATTTTGTTGATATTTATTCCGTCGTAACGGATTTTTCCGTCCGCTATATCGTAAAAGCGATTGATAAGGTTCGTTATGGTCGTTTTCCCTGCGCCCGTTGCGCCGACAAACGCCATTTTTTGCCCCGCCGCGGCATTGATTGAAATATCGTGAAGGACGATATGATTTTCTTCGTAACCGAAATCGACGTGATCGAGCACTATATTGCCTTTCAGTTCCGTAAGAGTCGTAGTTCCGTCATAGTGAGGGTGTTTCCACGCCCAAAGATCGGTTTTTTCTTTACATTCGCAAAGTTCGCCGCTTTCGTTATATTTTGCATTTACAAGCGTAACGTATCCGTCGTCTTCTTCCGGTTTTTCATCTATTAAGGCGAAGATTCTGTCTGCCCCTGCGAAAGCCATTGCGCACATGGAGGTTTGCTGCGACACCTGAGCGATGGATTGTCCGAATTGCCGCGACATTTGCAAAAACGAAACGATAACCGCCGCGCTCATTGCGGAAACGCCTGTAAGCGATACGTTTTTGAACCCTGCGACAAGACAGAAAACGCCACCTATAAAGGCAAGAAGAACGTACATATAATTGCCTATACCGCTAAGACAAGGCATGATAATATTGCCGTATTCGTTGGCTTTTGCCGAATCGGTTTTCACAACGCTATTGATTTTTCTGAAATCTTCAATGGAACGTTGCTCGTGAGTGAAGACCTTGACAACTTTTTCACCGCCGATAGTTTCTTCGATAAAACCTTCGACTTTCGCCGTGGAATGCTGTTGCGCCACAAAATTCTTTGCCGACTTGCCGCCGACTTTCTTTATAACAACAAACATAACGGCGGCGCACGCGTAAACGATAATCGTAAGCCATACCGAGAAATAAAGCATAGCCACGGTTAAGATGACGAGCGTGAAAACGGTGTTCATAATCTGAATCATGCTTTGCGAAATAAATTGTCGTATCGCATCGATGTCGTTGGTGTAGTATGACATGATATCGCCGTGCTTATGACTGTCAAAATATTTCACAGGAAGTTGTTCCATTTTGGCAAACATATCTTTGCGGAGCCGATTCAGCGTCGTTTGTCCCATTTTTGCCATTATAAACGAATAACAGGTCGTGGCAAGAATGCCGAGTCCGTACACGACAGCCATTGACGCAATAAGCGCGACAAACGTTCCCGCTACGCTTGCAAACCCGTTTGAAAGGGCGGGCGTTATTACGTTGTCTATCAGGAAAAACAGAAACACGCCGGACACCGAAGACGCTATTGCGGAGACAAAAAGACAAATCATTACGATTGTCATTGCCGCTTTGTTATGCGAAAAAATGTATTTGATCAATCGTTTCATGCTTGACGTTTTTTTATTGTTTTTTGTCGCGTTATTCATTATCGTTACCCCCTGTCTTATTTTGGGTTTCAAAAATGTCTTTGTATATTGCGTTTGATTTCAGAAGTTCTTCGTGAGTACCTATTCCGTTAATCGTTCCGTTGTCCAAAACGAATATTTTGTCGGCGTCTTGAATGGACGAAATGCGTTGCGCGATTATTATTTTAGTCGTTTCGGGCATCGTTTCTTTCAATCCTTTGCGAATAAGCGCGTCGGTTTTCGTATCGACGGCGCTCGTGGAGTCGTCGAGTATTAAAATCTTCGGCTTGCGAAGAAGAGCGCGGGCGATACAAAGACGTTGTTTTTGTCCGCCCGAAAGATTTGTTCCGCCTTCTTCCAGATACGTTTGATACCCGTCCGGAAAAGAACGGATATATTCGTCCGCCTGTGCAATCTCGCACGCCTTTTTCATTTCTTCTTCCGTTGCGTTTTCGTCGCCCCATTTAAGATTTTCTTCTATCGTTCCCGAAAACAGTACGTTTTTTTGCAAAACAACGGCAACGTTTTCTCTGAGAGTATCAAGGTCGTATTCTTTTACGTTTACGCCGCCGACTTTCACTTCGCCGTCCGTAACGTCGTAAAGCCGTGAAATCAGATTGACAAGCGAAGTTTTGCTTGAACCCGTTCCGCCTAAAATGCCGACCGTTTCGCCCGATTTTATGTGTAAATCAATATCGCTCAGAACGGCGTTTTCGGCTTTATCGGAATATTTGAAGGTTACGTTATCGAAGTCGACAGAACCGTCCGCAACGGTAGTCAAAGCGTTATCGGGATTTGAAAGCGTGCTTTCTTCTTCCATAACTTCTGCGATACGCTTAGCGGACGCAACGGACATCGTTATCATAATCAGTATCATCGCAAGCATCATAAGTGCGGAAAGGATATTGATTCCGTATGTTATAAGCGAAGAAAGATCGCCCGTCGTAAGTGTTCCCCAGCCGAGTTTGCCTGTGATGACGTATGCGCCGAGTACGGAAATAATCACGTAGCAGACATACATGAAAAAGTTCATCGATGGCGTAAGCCATGCAACGATTTTTTCGGCGTGAACAAAATCGTTCGTTACGTCGTCGGCGGCTTTTTCGAATTTCTTGTTCTCATAGTCTTCTCTGACGTAAGTCTTTACGACGCGAATACCTTTTACGTTTTCGTGTACGGAATTGTTAAGCGCGTCATAGCGTTTGAACACGCGGGAAAACGTAGGCGTTGCCTTGCTGATAATAAGAACGATAATACCGCCTAAAATCGGCACGCACACAAGGAAAATCCACGCAAGCGACGGACTGATAACAAACGCCATAATAATAGAAAATATCATCATGAGCGGCACGCGCACGGCAATACGAATTATCATGCTGAAAGCGTTCTGAATGTTCGTTATATCCGTAGTCATACGGGTAACGAGAGAAGACGCGGAAAATTTATCTATGTTCGCAAAAGAATATCCTTGTACTTTAACAAACATATCGTCGCGCAAATTTGCTGCAAAACCAGCCCCCGCTCTTGCGGCACGCTTTCCCGAAATAATACCGAATGCAAGCGCGCAGGTGGCGAGTACGACTAAAATCCCGCCGTAAATTAAGAGGCTGTTCCAATCGACGCCACTGTTGTCGATAAGTTTTGCCATTACGAAAGGCAGCGCGCATTCGCAAACCACTTCCAAAGCAACAAATAAAATACTTAAAACAGTATTTTTCTTGTTTTCGCGAAGCGATTTCATAAGAAGTTTAATCGTTTTCATTTTAACCTCCGAATTAGAATCTAAATAGTTTCCCGAAGAAACAAAGTTTGATATCAAACTATTTGCCGATTTTTTTCGTCGTCCCCGAAGAAACGACGATTGATTACTTGTTTTGAATATTCGATTTTATTGTGTCGATGCAGTAGAGAAAAGTCCGGATTTGCTCGTCGGTAAGCCCTTTTACAAGAGATTCGTCGTGAGCGTAAATAAATTTATCGAATTTTTCGACCAGATTTTTTCCTTTTTCGGTAATGCTGATTTTTTTATACCTTGCGTCCGACACGCTGCCACGTTCAATCAGTCCTTTTTGTTGCATAGTCGTCAGAACTTTTGAACAAGTGGATTTCGTTACGGATAAAACCTTTTCCAAATCACATTGAAATACGTCTTTCTCTTCGTTTTCCATAAGGTATTTCAGAATAAATAAATTTTGTCCGGATAAGAAATCTTCACCCAAAGTAGATGTAAGCCCGTCGAGTTGTCTGGCTATTAAATTCTGCAATCCGCGTATTTCCGCTCCGATAAGTCTTTTCATTTCGCACCTCTTAATAAATTCGCCGTCAAACTGTTTGACATAAAACTATTATACTCGGATTTTTTTGTTTGTCAAGCCTTTTGGGCGGGGTATTCGGTAGAATTTACAAAAAATTTATTGTTTTGTTTTAAAGTAAAAGAGAAAAGGCATTTTGATAATCTTTGCAATTATTTTTTGTTCTGTAAAACAAAAGGCTCGCGGAAAATCCCCGTGAGCCGTTCGTCCTCGTTTGAAAGCGCAATTCTAAAATTTAGTTTTAATAATTCCCTATAACAACTCCGCTTATGTGGTGGGTGCTTTTGGCAACAGAGGGTGTTGCAAAAGGTAAATTAAAATAAAACGAAGTCCAAAGCGGTCAGATAATCAATGTGAGTTTGTATGTAAAATATCGTTAAACAAATGTATAAAAAAGTCGTCCGATAAAATCTGTTCGGAACGACTTTTTAATAGTGTGACGGGCATGTCATATATCTAAAGGGTGAAAGTCCCGAGTAGGAACGTCGTTATAACTACATAGTGAAACTCAAGTCTAGTATCGTGAGGTATGGGATGAA
>CAVLAV010000162.1:0-4920 GCA_963660735.1 bacterium | reverse complement strand
GCGCATAGAACTCGTTTCAGACTGAGAATCAAGCACCGAATTCCTTTCGCTTGCAGCGTCTTGCATACTCGAAGAAAGATCGTCTTTCGAACTTGCGGAAATCATTGACCCTTTAAGGTTTTTCTCCGAATTTGCTTTTTGATAATTCTTTTCTATTCCGTCTTTCAAAGCGTCTGCGTCGGCGTTCGGACGAGCAGCGGCGAGTTCTTCGAATTCACGATCTCCGATATGAAGCGTGGCTTTGGCAACGTCTTTAAACTGCGCGATGGCACGTTTTTCTCTGCCGTTCTTTACAAAACTCCACACTTTTGACAGGAACGTTCTGTTACCGTTGTATTCGGACATTGCCTTGTACATTTGAGCCGCTCTGAATTTTGCCTCGTCGTTATGAGGAGCGTCCGTCAGATTTTCCGTTTCCGCACGAATCATTTCGGTGAAGTCGTTAAAGCCTATACCGGCTTTCCATTGCGCCGAATTGAAATTGAAGTTGCGTGAATTTGCCTGAATCGTTCTTAAAGCGAGTTCTGAGGAGGTCTTCGGTACAAAATTATCAACGAAGTAATTTTGCATCGTCTTATAATTTTCGGGTTTAATGCCTCCTTTTACGATGTCTTCGGGATAACCGGACGACTTTAAAACTTCGCGCATCATTTTGTCAAGTCCGCGGAGCGCGCCCGACATTTGGTCGGCGGTAACGGTTTTACCTTCGCGACAGCACAATTTGTTCGTCGCGTGCAACGTTTGCATATACAGATCGCCGAACAAAAGTTTATATTCTTTTTCAAAAACGGTCCTGTTGACGTTCTCCATGCTGTCGTCGGTATTTTTGTTGATGAAGTTTCTTATTACGGAGTAAATGTCGGTATGTTCGAGTTTTATCCCGTATTTGGCGGCAAAATCATCGCTCTCTTTTACATCGTCGCCCATCACTTCATCTACGAAATACGGATTGCACTTGACATACCGAGGCTCTTCGGATCTGTCGGGAATCGCGTTGCCGAACAGAGACCCCAGATTGCGAAGCTCTCCGTTAGTTACGATCGAATAAGCCGAATTGGGATTCTTGTCCGCGACAACGTATCTGCCGGCCATAAAAGTGGTGAAATTTATCTGCACCGCATTTGCGATATTGTTTTTTCTGTCGCCGATCATGACGTCGCTTTCTGCAAAACCGTTTTCCGGAATAACGCTTTCGGTAGCGGTCAGGTTGTCGTTTTCATTGTTGCCGATAATATTGCCGTACGTTGTATCGTTGTCGAAACGATAATTATCGCCGCTTGAAATTTCGCTGTCGGATTCTTTCTCTCTCATACCGCGATATTCTCGTTCGATGCCGTTCTTCTGCTTGGACGATGTGTCGATGACGTTTTCGTTGACGATATCGTCAACCGAAACGTTGTTTTCGTTGAGAATATCGTCTTCGCTCAACAGGCTGTTTTCGTTCTTTATGTCGTCGGCCGAAACTTCTTTTTCTTCTTCGGGATTATTAACTTTTTCGGATAATCTTTTAAGGTCTTCGCCGAATTTTTCGATTTCCGCTTCGAGCGGCAACGTCTTCCCGGACAACTTCTCAAATTCTTGTTCGTCAACGACTCCTATTTCCAGAATGGCTTTTTTGAGATTAGCGGAGAATTTATACATATCGGAACGCAACCGATCCGCATCGATGTTATACATCTCGTCTTCGACGAGATTTCTCGCCATGACGTTAATAAAATCGTAAAACTCGATAAGCGAAGCCGTCGCGTAACGTTTACCCTGAGCGTTCAACGTATCGTCCATATTGCGGTATTCGTCGAACGCTTTCGCATTGGTCATGTTTTTATATTCTTCCATAGAAGTTCTTTTCCATGACCTGAATCTGAATTCGATATTGCTGATATCGCTGAAACCGTTGAGTTCCTGTTTGTTCATTCTGTCGAGATATCTGCCATAATGAACAATCTCCAACGAAGGAACGCCCGCCTTTAAAGCCTTCGTCATATCCTCCGCAGTCATTCCCCCGAAAGGCTTAACCTCTTCGGGAGCGTGATCGTAAAGTTTAAACACTCCCTTCATGAAATTTTCAACCATATCGGTGGCTTCGGCAAACGCAACGGGTTTTGTATATTGCTCGCCTGCGGCAATGCCTTTAAGACCGTCTACCGTCTGGAGCCAGACTTCTTTCCATAATTTACCGTAAGCGTCCGCGTTTATTTCATCCTGCGAAAGAACCTCGTCTATTTTTCCGAGAAGTTGATGTACAACGACGTCGGCATGGGAAAATCTCGCCAGTTTGTCGATTTGTTCGCGTATTGTCTTACCGCGTTCGCTCTTGAATAACTTATTAAGACCGTCGTCCCTTTTAACCTTCTCTTTGATATTGCCGTCTGCGTCGTATTCAACGGAATCGAAAACATCGTCGAGATTGAAAAAGTCGGCTTCGTCCTGCACCGCTTCTTTTGCGTAGTTCGCGTTTTCTTCCGCAAGGGCTTGTTTGCGAGCCTGCTCGCGAGCCTCGTCCAGAACTCTCTTGTTTTCGATACACTCCGAACAAACCTTATTCTTAATCGCTTCGTAATGCGCCGCGTTGAGTTCGCAATCGACAAGTTTTGCCATGTATTGCGGGTTATTCAACGAATCTGCGCCCTTTTTGGAAACGTCCAGCGTCTCCAATTCCATATTAAGTTCGTTTTCGTCGTTCTTATAAATATGCGCGAACTGAACTACGCCGGTTTGGTTAACCAAGGCATGAAGCAATTTTTTCTGTGCTTCACCCGGGAAAAATTTACCCTTCTCGCGAATAATGATATCGCGAAGCGATTCTCCGTCGATAAATATAAGCCGCGATATATCGGAGAAACCGGAACACTCGTAACCGTATTCTCTCAGCGTTTTGGAATCGTTAAGGTCATAGTTATAAACTATACTTAAAAACCCGATGTCGAATCCTATGGTTTCGTCTTCGTATTCCGCCGCGTCCGTGCCGAGACCCTTCAAAGCCATCGCGCTTTCCGGCATATCGATTTTATAAACGCTTCTTTCGGGTCGCGCCGTCTCGTTGTTAAGTCTGTTTGTTTTTTCAGTTAAATACTTCTTTACCTCATAATTATATTTGCTGTTCTTGTAAGATTGTAAACCCTGATTAACCAAATCGAGAAGATCGTCTTCCTCAAGATCCTTTCGGGGGTTCCTCATCTGTTGGAGAATCTGCGAGTATTCCTTTCCGCCTATTTCCGAACCGAGAGCCTTTACCGTCCCGTCGTAAACGTCGTTATAAATAGCGTAATATTCCGCCTTGAACGCGTCGAACCGTGCCTTTTCTATGGCGGTGGGGTAACGCATATCCACGTACCAAGGGTTCTCGACGAGTTTCATTGTAACCGTTTGCTGAACTCGTAAGTACATCATGCTCTTCATAATGTCGTCAACGGATTCGATTTTCGTCGGCATTTTATACGACATTACGAAATCGTACATTTTATCGAGATATGGTTTCATTGCCGCGTGATCTTGTTTCGACCATGCGGATAACGCCTTTTCCGTTTCCTCGGCAAATTCGGCTTCCGTAAGATCTCTGTCGCCCACGCCTAAAGTTTTCGCCAACCTCGTAAACGTCATAAGGTCAGGAAAATCTCTATCATCGATTACGGAAGGAAACAATTTTTTGAGAATGGCTTTATTCTTCATCGACTCGTTATGATAACGGCGATAATGCTGTCTGACTTCATCGAGCATGAAAAACGCCGCGCCGACGTTCTTTTTGTTTATTTCGATCTCTTCCCTGCGTTCTCTGTTATTCTTCTTGAAAGACGACGGATCGTCCAGCCCGTATTCAGCGCGAAGAAGTTTCTCCCTGCGTGCCATACTGCTGCGAGCGCTTTCTTTTACGCTCTCGTTTTTGGCTTGTATTGTCTTTTCTTTTCCTGCCGTCAATGCGCCGGTTAAGTTTTCGGCCTCTGCGGAAAAGAGATTTTTCCTTGCTTCTTCGTTCTTTTCGAGGGCTTCGATTTTATCGGAAAACTCCTTGACGTCGTTGCCGTCTCTCGTGTCGAGAACGTCTACTCTATACTCGAATTTACCGTCTATTTCAGCCACGTGCGCAACCGAAACTACGCCCGTCTGATTGCATAACGCATCCAGAAGTTTCCTCGAGGCGTCTTCTATGGTTTTAGGCTCGGGCAATAAATCGAATATGCTCACGCCGTCGATAAAGATCGTTCTGTATGCGCCCAGAAAGATGGCATCATCACGTATACAAGCGCGTACGACTCCGTAACCCGTTTCTGTGGAGCCTATACACATTCTGAGAGCACTGTTCAGTTCCCCTGCATCCTCTTTCGAAATTTCGGATTGCAAATCCCTGCCTTTATTTGCCTTTATCCATTCGGGAAGCTTGAATTTTCTGACCGAAACCTGATCTTTGGGTGCGGGTTTTTCAGGTTCGGTCGCCTTCAAAAAGGCATCCGCAAACGAGGTCGTCTTATCGGTGGATCCCCGATCGGACTCCATTCTCGCATTACGGCCGACGCTGAACGTCTCGAGATATTTTTTTGTGTTGGCATCGTACTCTTTTTTTGACTTCGCGCTTATTTCAAGGTCGTTCTTCAGAAAAATCATTCCCGCTTTATGCATATTCATACATACTTCATGCTGAACGGCCTGAAGACGTATCATCGAATCCATATCGGGGAAACGACTTCTTACATAATCCGGATATTCCGCCATCTTCGTGACGGTAAGACCTTGTTGCGAACGGATGTATACGACGTATTTCAAAGCGTCCGCTTCCGTCTCGATATTTTCCGGCGATTCGTATTCGGCAGCGAATTTAAACCATTCGTCCAGATAACCGAATATTTTTTCTCTGTCGTCGTTTGCAAAAGCGTCGATGAGTTTTTTACATTCTGCCTTAAACTCTTCTTCGCTTAATTCCTTGCC
>CAVLAV010000161.1:0-4933 GCA_963660735.1 bacterium | reverse complement strand
CACTACCGCAGGCAGCGCGGCGGCGTGTTTTTTAAAGGACGATACCGCAGGCAAACACGCGCCGCTATTCAGCGGAATTTCGGCGGGAATAATGCTGTCGTCGTCGGTATGGTCGTTGCTCGTACCCGCTTTCGGCGACGGAAATCCTCGCAGCGTTTTATCGGTGGCGATAGGCTTTTCCGTGGGCGCGGCGGTTTTTACCTTGCTCGGTATTACGCTTAAAGAGGACGAAAAAGGCGGCTATAAAAATTTGTTTATCGCTATGACGGCGCATAACGTACCCGAGGGCGCGTCGGTGGGTTTTGCCTACGGTGCTGCCGCCGCAGGCGCGATAACGCCTGCGGCGGCGTTTGCAATAGCCGTGGGCATAGGCGTGCAAAATATCCCCGAGGGCGCGGCGATAGTTTTCCCCGCGCGCAAATTCACCACGCGTAAAAAAGCGTTTTTGCTCGGCGCGTTAAGCGGCGTGGTAGAACCTCTTTTCGGTTTTATCGGCTTGTTTGCCTCGGGCGTAGCGGTTAAATTTATGCCCGCGCTTATGGCTTTTGCCGCCGCCGCAATGGTCTACACGGTTTTTTCGGAACTCTCCAAAGATATTTCCGTAAGTCCCGTAAAAGGCGCATTCGGCGCGTGCGCGGGTTTCCTCGCAATGACTCTTTTAGACGTTTTACTCGGGTAGATCGGTGAAAAATTCAATAGAAAGAGTGAAGAGCATATACTTTACGGAAAGCCACCTTCCCGGGAGTTTGCTTCGCTACTGCTATTCGGCACTTAACGCTTGCGCGTTAAAACTATCGTTTTCCGCATTTTTTATCAAAAATGCAAGTGCCTTATGAATACCGTCGCTCGCAAACCCTTGCAAGCAAGTTTGCTCACTCGGCATTGACGCAAAGACAAATAAAAAAGTGTGTCATCGCGAGCGTCAGCGTGGCGATCCCCGTGAGTAAAGTGCGCGGCATATATTCCGCCTTTTATTCCAACGGATTGCCGCGGTCGCTATGCTCCCTCGCTATGACGGTAAAAAAGTGAGTAATATAAAACTTACGGGCGCGCCGAACAGCGCGCCCGTGTTGAATTTTCCGTTGCGATTTTAATATATTAAAATTACGCTTTTCATTATATAGGGTTGACGACGGAAAAATATTGTGATATAATTATCCCGTAAAGGACAAAAGGGTATATACCCTTTTTCGCCGCGATAGCGGCGAAAATCCCCTTAAAGGAGTAGGATATATGAAGAACAAGAAGGTATTTTTAAGCGTTTTACTATCGGTTATGCTCGTATGTTTTACGGCTTTATTTGCCTGCGGTAAACGGGACGAAAGCGGACATACGCCGAGCGAGTGGCAAATTACCGTGCAGGCGAAGTGCGAAACCGCAGGCAGCAGAAAGAAATTATGTACCGTTTGCGGTAAGGAGATAGAAACCGAAACTATCCCCTCGCTCGGGCATACTCTCGGCGAGTGGAAAACCGAAAAATCTCCCACCGAAACCGAAAAAGGTTTAAAAGTGCGCAAATGTATGCGCAAAGGTTGCGAGTATTATGAAGAGGAAGATATTCCCGAACTTGCACATACTCATTCGTTTGTGGAAAAAGCGGACAAAAAATATCTTAAATCCGCCGCCACTTGCGTAAACAAAGCCGTTTATTACACTTCTTGCTCGGGTTGCGGGGAGAGGGGAACGGAAACTTTTGAATACGGCGAGCCGCTCAACCATAGTTTTACGCATTACACCTCAAATAACAACGCTACTTGTACGCAAGACGGAACTAAAACCGCCAAGTGCGATCGTTGCGGCGCAACCGACACCGTGCCTGACTTAAATTCAAAATTAGGTCATAAGTTTACGCATTACACTTCGGACGGCAATGCAACTTACGACAAAGACGGAACTAAAACCGCCAAGTGCGACCGTTGCGACGCAACCGAAACTATACCCGACGAGGGCAGTAAACTTGAAAGTAAAATGTCTTTCAAAACGCTTACCGTGGGGCAAAAGAATATAGACGGAAATATTCCCGTCTACGGCAAAGTGTCAAACGCTCAAAAAACGTACTCTTTTATAGACGAAGTTTTAGTCGCGGGAAATATTCAATATATAGTTTCTTTGGATATTTACGGCATACAACAAGTAGCAACCAAAACCATTCCGCTCAAAGAGGGGGACAACGTAGTTTATATTACGGAGCAACTTAACGGAAACCCCAAAGCGGTTTACGAGGTAACTGTCAGACGAAGGGAAATTTACACCGTAACTTTCAATTCGCAAGGCGGAACGGCGGTTGAAAATCAAGCAATAGAAGAAGATTCCTTGGCAATTCAACCCGCAACCCCGACTAAAAAAGGTTATGCCTTTAATAAATGGACTTTTGATTTTTCCACACCTATCATTAAAAATATAGAGATAACTGCCGAGTGGGATATAATTCATTATTACGTATATTATAACCTCAACGGCGGAATTGTGGAAAATGAAAACCCCGCTACTTACACCGTCGAAGATACAATCGTACTAAACGTGCCTGAAAAAACAGGATATGACTTTAAGCAATGGGATAACGACGGAAAAATAGAAAAAGGCACAATCGGGGACGTAACGTTTACTGCATTTTACACAATAATCGTATATAAAATCAATTACGATTGCGGCTCGGGCGACAACAACTCGGACAATCTTACCGAATATACCATTGAAAGTGAAACAATCACATTAAAGGACGCTTACTATATTAACGCCGATTTTATAGAGTGGCAAAAAGACGGTCAAAAAATAACCGAAATATCGAAAGGCTCTTTCGGCGATTTATATATAACCGCCGTTTGGGATATGTACGACGTACAACTTAAAGAGTCCGACGGCACTTATACCGCAGTAGGAAAAAATACGGATAAAACCTATATTGTAATAAAATCTTCCTATAAAGGCAAACCCGTAACTTCTATTGGCAGTTCGGCGTTTTCCGGTTGCAGCAAACTTACGAGTGTAACCATTCCTGAAAGTATAACTTCTATCGGTAGTTCTGCGTTCAGAGAGTGTTCCAAACTTACCGATGTAATATGGAATGCAGAAAACTGCGAGAGCGCAGGCTCTTACACTTCTCCTATATTTAAAAAGTGTGATAAATTAACAAACGTAATTATAGGAAACAACGTAAAACACATACCGTCATACGCATTTTTTGGTTGTTTTAACTTTGTAAATATTTATATAACCGATTTGACGGCGTGGTGTAATATCTCGGGACTTGAGAATCTAATGGGCGATGGTACAAATGAAACCTATGGTTCAAGTAATAAACAGTTATATTTAAAAAATAAACGTGTAACTAATCTCATAATCCCCGACGGTGTAACCTCTATAGGAGATTGTGCATTTCGTTTTTGCACTAGTTTAACAAGTATAACAATTCCCGACGGTGTAACTTTTATCGGTGATTATGCGTTCTTCGGATGTAAAGGTTTAACAAGTATAACAATACCCGACAGTGTAACTTCTATAGGTGAATTAGGATTCTTTTGTTGCGAAGGGTTAACAAACGCAATTATCGGAAATAGAGTAACTTCTATCGGTGATTGGGCGTTCTACGGATGTAAAGGTTTAACGAGTGCCATTATCGGTGATAGAGTAACTTCTATTGGTGATAGTGCGTTCTACGGATGTGAAGGTTTAACAAGTATAACAATCCCCGATAGTGTAACTTCTATAGGAGGTTCTGCGTTTGAAAATTGCAGCGGACTTACAAGCGTAGCAATTGGTAACGGTGTGACTTCTATCGGTGATTGGGCGTTCTATCGTTGCGGTAGTTTAAAAACAATAAATTATGAGGGGAGTAAAATACAATGGGAATCTATTGATAAAGGGAACTATTGGAACAGAGGAACAGGGACTTATACTATCTACTGCACCGACGGGGAACTTTAAAAAATAAGTAGAGGAATAACTGAATATAAAACGGAAAAATTAAAAAAGAGGTACTTATTTTGATAAATTACGAAAAATTCAATGATCAACTGAAAACTAAATTCAACAATATTCCGCGCTTAGTTACGGAAGATTTAATAAGGTTTTGGTTTATAGAAAGTCAAAATTTGAGTGTTTCGTCTACTACAATAGAAAAACCGTATGATAATTTGGAAATAAAAAGCGATTTTAAGGAACGCATAACGAGCAGAGCGCGTGTCGATTTATATGACGAACAATCTGACGCTGTTATAGAATTTAAATATCACAAAAAGATAGAGTCAAGCGATTCGTGTAAAACGACTAATATGGGCGAGGTGTTTCGTGATTTAAACAGGTTGTCTGTTTTAACTGACAAGGAAAAATATTTAATTTACGTTTTCGACGGTGAAATGAAGGAGTATTACGATAAACGAGCCGTCAACGATATTTTGAAATTTGATAAAAGTTTTGAGTGCAAAGTGTCGGGTGAAATAAATATTAACGAAAATTCTAACAAAGAATTTTACAAAGCGGCTTTTTCTTCTTTTTGCGACGGATATAAAAACTTTTCAAAGTTTAATTATACAGTCCGTAAGGTGTATTCCAACAAGATTACTTCGTTTAAAATCGAAAACGAAGAAGATACGAATTTTTATTTGAGCGTTTTTAAAATAGAGTAATTTTTCCGTATCATTGGTGAAAGTGTCGGCAACGCCGACGAAAGGGAATAAAAGCGCGCGGTAATTCACCCTCCCGGGAGTTTGCTTCGCGTTGCTAGCAAAGACAAATAAAAAAGTGTGTCATCGCGAGCGTCAGCGTGGCGATCCCCGTGAGTAAAGTGCGCGGCATATATTCCGCCTTTTATTCCAACGGATTGCCGCGGCACTTCGTGCCTCGCAATGACAGTTGAATTTCCGTGTCATCGCGAGCGATAGCGTGGCGATCCCCGTGAGTAAAGTGCGCGGCATATATTCCGCCTTTTATTCCA
>CAVLAV010000160.1:0-4959 GCA_963660735.1 bacterium | reverse complement strand
GGCGAAATCACGGTTACGCCGTTTGGAAAAGAGTCGCAGGTTATTTCAATGGGAGATTTAACCGAAGCAGGTATGGCTCACGGCGGCGGAGATTATCAACTTATCAAATCGCTTTATGATATCATCACAGGCAAACGTTCGGACGAAACCAGCCTTGCCTGCTCGCTTGAAAGTCATTTGATGGGCATTGCCGCAGAAGAATCGCGTTTGGAAAACGGAAAGACTAAAAACGTTCATTGATCGTTTTAATTGATAAAAATAAGAAAATATATTAAAAAAGACAACACTTTTATAAAGAGTTATAGGAGGTTAAGATGGCGAGAAAAATTGAAAACAAATTGACGTTGCTATTTGCATTGCTTTGTGCGGTATGCATGGGTTTAGGTTTATGCTTTGCGTTTGGCATGCAAAATGTAAATAAAGTCATGGCAGACAGCACAAATACGACTGGCGAAATCACTGGTGTTAGTATAAAACGATTCACATATGGAGAAGCGAGTTACGCCTATATTTGTTTTGAAAGCTCAATGTTTGACGATGTGTCGGCAGGAGATGTAGAAACAACATTTGATAAGGCTACATTCAAAAGTAAAATAAAAATAACCAGTAGCCCTACCGATGCTAGCGGGGTAACAATAGATGCCAAAGAAAGTAATACGCCAATTATTGGCGATTGGTGGGCGTATCACATTTCAGGACTTCCCACCGCATATAAATCTAACGGGCTTGTAATGTTTTATAATAATGCGAGTAGTTGGTGGAACGGAAATCAGATTTACAAGTTAACCATTCCCGCCGGCACAGTATTCCCGTGCGGAAGTGACAACACTTTCACAACTATTGCCGATGTGTCATTTATAAACGCTGACTGGCAAGAGATTACTTGGTCTGGCAATGTTGATTATGACGATTTTAGAACTGAGATCAAGACGGAAATTACCGGTATGAAGATGATTCGTTACGATAATCATGCATGTGTGGTATTAGAATGTCCTGCTTTTGATGGTTTATCTAAAACTGTTCCGGAAACAGATTTTACTACAGAACAAAAGACGGCTACGAATAAGCAACTTCTTGTTTCAAATAATACTTCTGACGAAAAAGCTTCAACTACTCCCGACTGTTTTGGAACGTGGTGGTGTTATAATACCGACGGTGGTTCTTATTCTGCTGACGGGCTTATGATATTCTTCAATAGTGTAAGCACTTGGTGGAACGGACACAATATTTATAAGATAACCATTCCTGCCGGCACGGTATTCCCGTGCGGAAATGGTAAAACGTTTGCCACAACGAAAGAAGTTACCTTCACTAACCATGATTTTAAGGGTGCGGATGGAACGACATATGTTTGGAATTCCGCAGAGGAACTTGATCATTTCACAAGAAACACCTATGCTGATATCACCGGTGTGCGGATAAAGCGCACGTTGCATAACAATTCGGATAATGCGTATATAGTGTTTGATAGTCCTGCATTTTATGGACTGTCGGGAGATGTAACTATGTATGATGCGTCTGATACAAGTAAGGTATATGGTTTTGCCTCTGCAACGAACACGTTAGACAAAATAGTTGTAACAAATAATAAAAAGCAAGCAGAGACTGACGTTAAAATTTCAGACTTTATAGGCAGTGACTGGTGGTCATATAACGTTGCCACATGGGCTGCACCTGCAATGCACGGAAGTGGTCTAATGATGTTCTATGCTGATACTACCAATGGTTCATGGTGGAATGGTAACAACATTCAAAGAATAACCATTCCTGCCGGCACCATATTTCCATGCGGATATGGTGATACGTTTACTACAACAAAAGACGTTACTTTTATCAACGGAGATTGGGTAAGTGGTGACAGTAAGTGGACGAGTGCAAATTTAGCGTTCAACAATTGGTATGAAGGCAATGTCGGTGCATTTGCCGACGAGCCGACGTTTGTTTTGCCATTAGAAAGTGCAAGCGTAAAAAATGTAGGTAGCGTTGGTGCATATAATATAGACAATAAAGTTGCATATGCTTTCTTTAACAGCAATACAAGTTTATCAAACAATGTTGAAATGATTTTTGCAAAGAGTGTAACAGATACCGTTTCAGAAACAAAAACTTACATGTCACAGAGTGCAACATCGTTTTCTTTCAGCTACAATTTACTAAACAAATGTGCAAACTATATCGCAAGTGATTCGAACTATAAAATTAGACTTTATATCCTTCGAACAGACGGCGGCCTTACCCCTTGCGATGTTACACCGGTTGCCGACGGAGAGTGGCACGATGTTACTGTAGAACTGCCAACTTCCGAACTTGGCAAGTTCTGCGGATTTGTTATTAAGGTCGGCGGTTTAGATGGCAGAATGTATATAGCGGATATTGGCACGACGGATGAAGATAAAATTCTTTCCCGTAGCTTGTCGATAGATACCGACTTTACAATGAATCTAAAAGCGTATGTTAAGGATGGCTCGTCTTCCGATATGACGTTTACGATAGAATCTTTCGACTACATTGAGACTGTAAAAGGCACAGCCGTCGAAAATTACGATAAAGTATACACTTATAGTTTTTCAGGTATATCTGCCGCAGCATTGGGTGCTGAATGCAAAATTAATGTAGGAACGACCGAAAAAACAACTTCTGTCGGCGAATATCTTAAAGAGCTATTTAACGAAGGAGATACCAAACTTAAAGCACTTGTCGTTGATATAATCGCTTATGCAAAGGCAGCTGAAGATTATATCGGGAAAACAACCTCGCTCACGGCAATAGATGGAACTACGCCTTCAAACAACACCCCGTCTACTTACGGTGCAATCGTAACCACTACAACGACAGAGGGCACAGGGTTTACCGGTGCAAACTTGATGTATACAAACGCAGTAAAACTGGTATTCAGCTTTACCGCTCCGTCGCCTGACGGCATAACGATTACCATGCAAAAGGATAGCGGTCCCGAAACGGAGGTTACAATCAAATCGTTGGGAAACAACAAATATAGTGTAATGACCGACGATATAGCCGCTTACGAATACAATACGGCTTTCACCGTAAAAATTAAAAAGGATGGCACCGACGTTCAGACACTCACATACAGTGTTTCTGACGAAGTATATTATTGGCAGAACGTAAAATCGGGCGATGACGCGATTATAAGTTCAAACAAGGCGCTTACCTTAGCGTTATATAACTACGGCAAGAGCGTAGAAGCCTATAAAAAACCTGATACAAGCTCTGTAACGAAGGCGACAGCGTCGTCAAACGCTTATAAATCAACAATTAACAGTGTTGTATCGACCGATGCGCTTGGCAGAAGCTTTAGTGAGGCGAGTGTTGCCGAGAGTGATAAAGATGTTGGAATGTTTTACTTTATATGGCACGGAAACCATACAAGTGAGGTATACAACATAGAAGAATTAAAAAAAAACAGTTCTAGCGAGCTGTGGGATGTGAATTCTACTACATATCCTACGGGAAATTACTATTATTGGGCTGAACCGTTATACGGTTATTATCGCTCGGACGATCCGTGGGTTGTAATGAGACATTTGGAACTATTCACTATGTCGGGGATTGATTATTTAGCTTTGGATCTAACTAATGTCAGTCTTTACGAAACAGAATGTTATGTGCTTTTTAATACTATCGTTGCACTTCAACAGCAGGGTTGGGACGTGCCGAAAATCACTGTTTTGATTACAGGATCTGATTATAGCGCAGATAACCTAACGAGAATTTCGAGTTTTTACAACAAATTCTATAAAGACAGCAAATACGACGGAATATGGTATAGAAGTAAATCGGACGATAAGCCGATTATCTGCATAGATATGGAGCAATATTACGGAATGCTCGGCGATGAAATCAAAAAATTTTATCATTTTAGAAATATTGTCTGGCCTTCCGATGAGAGTGGTTCCACTTATTATGAAGACACATCATGGCTTGACTTTGAATATCCGCAAAGACTGTATGGTAGCAAGATAATGAGTGTATCTGTTGCGCAGCAGGTTTCAGGCTCCTTCGGACTAAGCGTAAACCCCGCAACAAAAACACTGTATTACAACAACAACCGCGGTAGAGGGTATGACTACACTAAAAATATTAACTCAGAGGAGAACATTTTATCCGGTACCAACTTCGAAACGCAGTGGGGCAATGCATTAAACCAAACCGACTGTGAAGAAGTGTTTATAACCGGCTGGAACGAATGGATTGCTGAAAAAAGAGCACAAAGCAACCTGCCGCATTATGTTGGTGTTGATAATGCCGAAAATATAGCATCGTTTTGCGATAACTGTGATTACGAATTCAGCCGTGATATCGAAATGATGAAGAGTGGCTATGGTGATAACTACTATTTGCAGACGGTAAGAAACACTCGTTCATTTAAGGGTGACGGAAATGAATATGCTTATTATGGCGCAAATGCCACGCAAAACCTAAATGCCGACACGTGGGAAAACGTCAGGACATATCTTGACTTTTCGGGCGACGCAATGGCTCGTGATGCCTACAACACAAACAAATCGGCAAAATATGTAAACACCACTAACCGCAACGATATCGTAAAAATTGAAATTTGCAACGATTCCGAATATTTGTATATCAGAATCATTACTGAAGACGATATAGTGATTGATAGCAGCGCAGAAAATAACCTTAACGTATTGATTTCGATAAGTGGATTGGACAGTGCAAAGTGGAACGGTTACAGTTATGCTCTCAATCGTAAATTAACGAGTTTGTCGCAGACATCTACTACACTTCAACGCATTGCAACCGACGGGCAGTATGTTTTTAGTGATGTTTCAGATTGCGGAATGGTAATAAGCGGAAACACATTTTCGGCGAAAATCGCTCTTGCTGATCTTGGCATTGCAAACTCATATGACTTTACGATTGACTTTAAGGTGGCAGATGGTATAAGCGATCCCTCGGATATAATGAACTACTATATCG
>CAVLAV010000159.1:0-4961 GCA_963660735.1 bacterium | reverse complement strand
ACGTCGGAGCGTGCGACAGCCATTTCGTGGCGTTCAACACGGACAAGCCCATAGACAAACTTCTCGAAGCGGACGTGTATTACACGACGCAAAGTTATGATTGGTCTTCCGCTCCCTTTGTCGGAGTAAAAGAAACGTTCGGGGATAAAGCGGACAAATACGCCTATCTCAAATACACGGATAAAGTCGAACATACCGGCGACGGCTTATTTGCTGGAACATATAAATGGGACAGAATACAGACGATTGACGACTTTATCAAAGGCGAAAACCGCGAGAATATCTACCACGGCGCAGTTCTCGACGTAAAGACTTCATCAAAACTGACGGACGAAGCACTAACCGAACTCAAAAGCAAGAGATGGGTGTTGCGTTTTGCCGAAACTAATTATTCGTTAAGCGGCTATTCTACAACCGGCTCTACATTTGAAAGTTATACTCTCGTTGGCGATGTAACTATCCTTCGATTGAAGTTTGAAACGGACGGAATTACTTACAATCTCGGCGTTATAGACAACAAGCAAACGGGCGGAAAAGAGCCGTCGAACGAAACGGAAATAGACGTAAATCTGAACGACAACGGCAAGACGATTTTATACCTGCTTTTGCTCATTCTTTTAGTTGTTCTCTGCGCTCCTGTTTTACCTTACGTTTTGCAAGGTGTAGTATGGATAATTACGCTGCCTGTCAAAGGTGTTTCGGCTCTTATAAAATCAATAAAACGAAGGCGCGCCGAAAAGCGTGTACGAAAAGAATTTGCCGACCGATGGAAGGATATCGAAAAGTAAAAACAAACGAAAAATGCCGGCGGGTCTGATTGGTTCGTCGGCATTATTTTTATTAACTAAAATAAGGAGTTTTATAATGAAAATAGTAAAAAGGATAATGGTAGTTTTACTGCTATTTGTAACGATTTTGGCGGTAAGTTATTTCATCTATACGGCGAAACAAATATCGTCCGAAAACACGGTTTCGGGGGTGGCTTATGAAGTGGCAACGATGGTTTAATATTACGCTCACGATAGCCTTTACAACGGCATTTATTTTACTCGGAGTGTTCGTGTTTGGAGTTTCCTATCAGCGTGTTTTTGAGGCTTTAATCGACTTATACGGCGGTTTTAAGCATTATTTCTGCATATTGTTCGGTCTGTCTACAAACGGTTTGCCGAGCGTAACGGACTATTCAAAAGTTATGAAATGGACGACAATTTTACCGTCTGATTTCGAGAGTTTTAAGGTCAATGCGACGACGTATTTTTCAATGCTTTTCAGCAAGGAAAATTTCTTGTCGTGGTTATCTGCAACAGGGGCAAAAGTAAGTGTTTGGGGAAAAGTTTTAATCATACTTTTGCCGTGTGTTGTAGTGTTGATTATTGTAGTAAAACGCATATATGCTACGCCTAACACAAGGCACAATAAAGACACTTTTCCGCTACGGATTTACAAGGTTGTTACGAGGTATACAACCGAACCGTTAAAGCGTTTTTTACGGCAGTATTTTGAGTTCATAAAGCAGCACAATTCGATATGGATTATCTGGCTGACAATTTGGGTTTTTAACCTGAATTTTGCGACGGTGATTACAGAGTTTTTCGCCTTTTATTTCTACTTCGCCGTATCATTCGATTTCAAAGCGATTTATACGCAAATCGTAAAACTTTTTATTGATTTGCAAGTGATTGTAAAGCGCGTTCCGCTCTGGATAATTCTTGTTTTCGTATGGTTGATTTTCGAGCGTTGGAGAAAAAATCTCGCGCTTACAAAACTACGTCGAATGGAGAACGCAAACCGTGGTTTTATAAACGACTTGCCTATCGTTTCGATGACGTGCGGCAGTATGGGAAAGAAAAAGACAACGATTATAACGGATATGGCGTTATCGCAGGAAGTTATGTTCCGAAATATCGCTTACGGTAAGTTACAGGAAACGGATATGAAATTTCCAAATTTCGGTTGGATTGCCTTTGAAATGGAACTAAGAAAGTGTATGGAATACGGCACGGTTTATAACCTTGCAACGGTAAAAGAATGGATAAAAGTTAAACGCGCCCGATACGAAAAGCAGCATAACGATTTGTTACAACTTTACGGATACGACAGCGAGCGATACGGGCTTTATTACCGTGACGGACTGAAAACGAGTTACATATTCGACGTGCTTTCAACCTACGCACAACTCTATTTTATCTATGTAATTCAAAGCAGTCTGATAGTGGCAAATTACTCGATTCGTGAAGATAATCGACTTATAGAGGGCGGAAACTTTCCTGTCTGGTCAACCGATTTCTTCTCAAAGAATTCCCGACCGTCAAGACACGCCCATATTCTCGACTTCGATATTTTAAGGCTCGGCAAGAAGGTTTTAGAGAATAACCCCAACGCAGGGAGTTTTGAGTTCGGAGTAGTGGCGATTACGGAAGTTGGAAAAGAACGCGGAAACAATCTCGAATTGAAAGAAGTTAAAAAAGGCACGGAAGAAACAAACCAAAAGAACGATTTATTTAATTCGTGGCTGAAAATGTGCAGACATTCGGCAACGGTGGATAATTATCCGTTTATAAAGGTATTTACAGACGAGCAACGACCTTCTTCATGGGGTGCGGACGCACGGGAACTTTGCGATATAGTTCACATAGTTTCGTCGGGGAATACCCGTTTGGCGTTACCGTTTTTTACTATCGAAGATATGCTTAATGAATGGCTTTTTAATCGATTTATCAACTTATACGAGGACTTTCGTTTTAATCGCGGCGACAATACTCTGCTTATACATATAATGAAAAAAGTAACCGCTTTCGTCTATCGCAGAAACGCGGTTATATACAACACCTACGGTTACAGTATATCGAATATCGAAAAAGAACGAGGCACTATGGACGGCAAAACGGAAAAGAAAAAGTATTACCTTATGAACAAAAAAATTTACAGTCAAAGATTTTCAACAGACTGTTTCTCGGATTACTTTAACGAACTCGCAAAAGGAACACATATCGGAATGAACGACTATACGGAGTACGCGACGGAAAAAGCAAGCGTACAGGAACTGAAACGGCAAAATTCATATTTTATAAATTCGCTTTATACGAGCAACGAGAAGGACGAAAAATAAACGTAACGGGATATCTCGTGCCACCATATAAGACAAAGGAGTAAAAATGCCTTATGGCGAAACAAAAGTATATTTTGACGGTTCGCATTATATAGCGATTCCGCATACGACAAGACCTGCAAAGCCGCGACGCATACGAAAAGAAGAAGAAATCGAAGTCGCGGTCAGTCCTGAAACAGCAGATAACGACGTTGAAAATTCGCCCATAGACGAACAAACGGTTGCGGACGAAAACACGTCCGAAACAGGCGAAAATCTGCCGTCTGCGCCCGATGAAAAGTCCGTGCGAACGCGTAAAACGACAAGAAAGGAATTGTTTGACGAATTGTATCAAAAATGTCTGACGATGAAGAAAAAAGAACGCCGTGAGTGTCTTATAAACGGTATGTTGCCGTATTTCAAGACACGGGAAGATGCCGAAAAATACATAGACGTAAACCTTGAAAGAAAACTCCGTAACCTTATATCCCGTCGTATAAGAATGTGCAGAAAAGCAAATTTACAGCAATTTAATTATTTTTGCACGTTTACATACGACGATAAAAAGCATACGGAAACAACTTTCAAAAAACGGCTCAAAGAAACGCTTTCAAATTTTTATTCCCGTAAGGGTTGGAAATACATAGGAGTTTGGGAGCGTTCTCCGAAAAAACGACGATTACATTTTCACGGGATATTTTATATCCCAGACGGCACAATGCCTGGCTTTATGTTTGAGGATAACACTTACAGTTTCAGCGAACATAAGCGACAGATAACCATACAAAATATGTATTTCGCCGACCGTTTCGGACGAAATGATTTCGAGAAAATAGCGCACCGCAGTCGTTTGGGCGACGCAATGGCATACATTCTCAAATATATCGAAAAATCAGGCGAGCGTATCGTCTATTCCAAGGGGTTGCCGCAATTTTTTATTTCGGACATTATGGACGAGGACGTTATCTGCACAATCGGTATGGAAGATCAGAAACTGCTTTTATTCGACGATTTTTCATGTTGGGACGAAGGTTGTTACATGGGTAAGGTTTCGCCCGAAGTGATAGCGCAAATGCGCCCGTCGGACTGAAATTCCTTAAACGTAATACTCGGCTCAAAAATGAAAATTCTCTCGCGGCGGAAAAAGGCGAAAGACCGCCAAGCGGTTTAGCGGCGGCTTCGCCTCCCGTCCGCGGTTTCGTTTTCCGTGTATAGTTAAACGGTTCGGTCAAGGGGGCGTGTGCTTGTCTTCGGCGAGGCGAAGCCGAGCCGACTTGTATCAAGACAAGCACACGCCCCACAATCACGCTGTAACGGAAAAGTAACCGCGTTGTGATTTTATGTAACCTTTTTCAACGTTACATTTTGCGACGAATTAAGTAAAATTATATAACGAATTATCAGGAGCAAAAACTATGAAATATAAAGAATGGCTAAATATCTGGCTTGACAATTACATAAAGCCGAGTTCAAAAATGCAAACAGCCAAAAGTTACGAACGCATTATACATAAACAAATAAGCGTCGCTTTGGGCGAAAAAGAATTAACAGATCTGACTACAATGGATATTCAGTTGTTTGTGACTGACCTACTGAATAATGGCAACACGCGAACACATTCAGGACTTGCGGCAAATTCCGTCAACGGCATAATTTCTGTTATACAAAGTTCTCTGAAAATGGCTGTAATACTTGGTTACGCAAGTAAAAATGTTTCGGTCGGCATAAAACACCCTAAAATAAAGAGCAAGGAAATTACTTGTTTTACAATATCCGAACAAAAGAAAATCGAAGAAGCCGCGTTATCCGCTAAAAAAGATAAATATCGCGGAATTATTTTATGCCTTTACACAGGACTTCGTATCGGAGAATT
>CAVLAV010000158.1:0-4979 GCA_963660735.1 bacterium | reverse complement strand
GATGAACGGTAACATTCAAATCGTAATCGGCTCTTGGGGCAGTTACAACGAATGCAACGAGCGCGCGTTAGGCTCGAAATGGCTCGATTTATCCGAGTATTACGACTGGGAAGAAATCGTTTCCGAATTGAAAAAAGAAGGTTTCGAACTCGACGGCATCGACGAAGAATTATTCATTCAGGACATAGAAGGTATACCTTCCGATTGCTGCAACTGGGATTACGTCAATCCGGAAACGCTGTTTGAAACTTTAAAAGAATCTGGCATTCTCGATAACGATTATAAATACAAAGTGTTCTGCGCTTTTCTCGAAATCCGTGATTTCGACGATTTTGAAAGAAAAGTAGAAGAACTCGGCGAATACTGGGATGACGGTATTTATTTGTATTCGGGCTATGACTGGGATAATTACGGCAGAGAGCGACTCAATGACTGCGGATATGACATTCCCGAATTTTTAGAAGATTATATTGATTTCGATAAATACGGAAGATCCTGCGGCGATTGTTACGTTCACGAATACAGCGACGGCTTAATTGAAATTTTATAACTAAGGAGAAATTTTTACTATGGATAAACAAGAATTAATAAACGAACTTGCAAAATACGCTTGCAATTCCTGCAGCAAAGGCTTAAATTTTGACGGCGAATGTTATGATTTAGTAGGCGATTACAAAACTTGCAGCATTTGTCAAGAAACCGCAAATAAAATTTATGAAGATTTTATTTGTAAATACGTAAATGAACTGAACGAAAAAGACAAACAAATAAAACATTTATTACGTGTATGCAAGATTTTAGAAATCGCATTAAACAACGCGCTCGGCATAGACCATCAATACACGGACGCTTATTTGGAAGCCGAAAAAGAATACGAAACGGAAGAAGCAAAACGCAAAGCAGAAGAACAACAAATTTTGCAATAACTAAGGAGAAAAAAGATAATGAATATTAAAAACGAACAAAAGAAACAAAAAGCGATTGAACTTATGCAAAAATTAGACATTTACGCGCCGTATATCCACGGCTTTCAGGAAGAAAATCAAGTATGCTTTTTTGAATCGTTCGGCGGATTCTGGGTAAACGAAAATTCCGAACTCGCTCAGAAAATCAAGGCTTTCGAGAAAGAATATCACGTACTTGTATACGCCGTTACGCACGAATACACGAATTTCGGCGAGTGCTACGATTTCCTTTATGTTCCCGATTACAAATCGGACTGGAAATATATGCTTATGCCGCAAAAAACGATGTTTTACGTTTCGGCATACGTATGGAACAAATCGGACGATATGTGTTCGGAATTCGGAACGATCGGTATCCGTTCTTTCGGCGGCGGTATTAAAAGGGTTATGTGAGGCGCGATATGAAAGAATTTAAAGCAACGGCGCATATAAACTCGTTGAACGATAGCCGAAATCACGGTACTTGAAAACGTCGGCGATAACGATTACATCGTAGAATACAACGGCATTAAATGCCACGCGATTTTTAACTGGTTCGTCTGCGAATATTACGCCGACGACGTTTACGGAATAGTAAAGGAATAACGATTATGGCAAAACTTCAAGAATTAAAAAAATATATCGATTTCGAATTTTCTTCCGGGTGCTATACAGGAAAAGATTATAAAGCGTTTGAAACGAAATATATCAATTATCTTCGCACTATGTGCCGCAATCATTGTTGGCAACTCGTCAACGTGGGCAGAAATCACTACTGCTTTACCGCATTCGTAACGGACGGCAAGAAATTCGTTTATCTTTCCGTTTCCGACGTGCGCGGGAAAAACAACGAATGGTATTATCATATCCTTATCCGTACCGCTATGAACGAAAAGGACTACCACGGCGGGCAAAACCATTACGTTTCGTTACCGTTTCTGCCCGTTAAAATCCTCTCGCTTCTGCAATAAAACATTACAACCGAAAGGCTATGGAAAGATTGCCCGTTACAAGGCGTCTTTCCAAGTTTTTTTATTTACGAAAATTAAGGAGAATCACGCAATGATACAATTAAAATTAACGGCAAATACGCCGTCCGAACAACGAATTTTAGAATATTTACAGAACAACGCCAGCGAAACGCTCGCCGAAAAGATAAACAACGGCACGCCGTTCGAAAAAGACGGAAAGCCGCTGACAAACAAAAAATCTTTATCGGGGTTTATGGAATACGCCTGCGGCGAAGCGAGAAATCTTGCCGCGAAAGGCGAAACCGCCGCGTGCATAGAAGATTCCGTGGTATACGGATGGGCGATTCACTATTTCGAAGAAGATTCGATCGAAGGCACGTTGTACACGCTCGACGGCTCGGAATATATCCCCGAAAAAAAGTCCGCACCGGTATCCAAACAAAAAGCGAAAACAAGCGTTGCTTCCGCTTCTACCCCTGCCGTTTCAAAGCCGCAAAACAAACAGGAATCTTTATTCGATATGCTTTCTTCCGAACAATCCATTCCCGATACAACGCCGTCTGACGAGCCTACTCCCGAAGAATTACAAGAAGCTCTTGAAGAAACGGCAAACGAACCCGAACCTGTTCAAGAAACCGTTACCGAGCCGCCAAAACCGCGCAACTTATCGCCCGTTTACGCAGAGTATCTTAAAATCAAAGAGAAATATCCCGATTGCATTGTCGCCTACCGTCTGGGCGATTTTTACGAAATTCTCGATAACGACGCGGTTACGATTTCAAACGAACTTGATTTGACTTTGACAAGCCGCGATTGCGGACTCGATACCCGCGTGCCTATGGCAGGCTTCCCCTATCACGCCGCCGACATCTATATATCGAAAATCATCGAACACGGGCATAAAATCGCCGTTTGCGAACGACTCGACGAGGTAAAACTTCTGCCCGAACCGAAACCGCAAGAAATAGACGAAGAAACGGGCGAAATTCTTTCCTACGAAGAAATGAAAGAATTCGACGGCGATATTACCGAACCGCCTCATCTCGTAGAAGATTTACCCGCACCGAACGAAACCGACGTGGAAAATACCTTACTCGAAGAAGAAAAGGCGTTTGCCAAAGCATTTGAGCCCGAAGCCGTTTGCGCGCTTGCGGACCTGCTCGGCGATTGCTTTATTTTAGTTTAACCGAGGTACATTCTTATGAAAATCGAAAAAATTAAACCTATTCCCAAATACATACTCGCCCGCATCAAAAAAGCCGACGCGCAAAACAATGTAACGTTGCCACACCTGACGCGTTTCTATGCTTACCTTACAAAAAACGACGGTGAACTCGTAAAAGTTACCGTCGCCGTGAAAGATCGGTACAAGAAGTGGCTTTATAAACAAGTCGCCGTACACGGGGTACATTCCGATGTATGCTTCGTGAAAGATATGGTTTTTTATTATACTTGCGGCTATGTCGTAGGTTGGTACGAACAAGGCGCACAAAGGTTTCCGCATTGGTACGAAAGCGCCGAATGGGATTTCGCTTACGACAAATATTTCGATCCGCAAGCCCCCGTCGTTAATCGAGAATACTTGGATAAATTTCCCGAATACAAATATTCTGCCGTAAATCTTTACAACGGCGTAAATGTACTGAAATATTTACGCTTTTACGAGAAATATCCGCAAATTGAATATCTGATGAAAGCGGGACTTGACGATTACGTCTTTTCAACGCAGATTTTAAAAGCCGTCGGCAAAAACAAAACATTTGCAAAATGGCTTATGAAAAACCGCGCGGAACTTACGGAAAACAAGTATTACGTAGACGTGATCCTTCGCGCGTTTAAAACGGGCAAAGCCTTACCCGAATTGCAAATGTTACGTAAGAGCCGTCTGGAGTTACTGAAATCGGAAAACACCGCCGAACTTCGCGAGTTTTTCAAAAACGATATAGAAAAATTGATTCTTTACCTCGATAAACAACAAATTTTCGTTTATTCTTACAAAGATTATTTCGACGCTTGCTGTTATCTGAATCTGGATATGACGATTGAAAAAAATCGTTATCCTCGCGATTTCCAGCGTTGGCACGATATTCGCATCGACGAATACGCCACCGCGAAAGCGGTACAGGACGAAAAAGAACGGAAAGCCTTTTACGATACTTTCGCCGCCGTCGCAAACAAGTATTCGGGGCTTGAATACAATAATAAGTCCGTTTATATCGCCGTGATTGCGCAAAGTCCTGCCGATCTTATCCGTGAAGGCGAATTGCTCGATCATTGCGTTGGTCGGATGGGGTACGATCAGAAATTCGCGCGGGAAGAATCGTTGATTTTCTTTATCCGCACGAAAGAACACCCCGACGCGCCGTTCGTTACCGTTGAATATTCGCCGAGCCGAAGAAAAATACTGCAATGTTACGCTTATCACGATTCTACGCCCGACGACGGCGTTTTGCAATTTGTCAATCTCACGTGGCTGCCCTATGCGAATAAGAAACTTCGCAAAATTCAAAGGTCTGCCGCGTGATTTACTTTTTACAGGAGATTTTTTATTTATGAAACCTTTTACTTTTGATTTCGATTTCGGTACTTGTTCTTATTCCGAAAACGTAGCATCAAAACCTTTTCAACACATTAAACACCCCGGGCAACCGCAAAACCTTTGCCCGTATCCGATTCCTTCGCTCGACGAGATTATCAAGGACATCGACAACGAAAGCCGCAACGTGGATAAATCGAAATTCGTTTCCGATTTATTCGAATGCGGCGCACTTGCGATTGCTAACACCGTTGATTTAGCGCAAAAAGATAAACGTGAAGAACGCTACAAGCAGGTTATGTCCGCATACCCGCTTTCCGCAAGACAAGCACTTGCCGACATTTTCGCGAAATTATTTGCTCTGCTTTCGTCCTGCGTCTACGATAACGGTCGCTTCGGCGATCATCTGGGCGAATTGTTTATGCGGTGTAACTTGGGAAATGATAATAAAGGTCAGTTCTTCACGCCGTACCCTATTTCAAAGTTTATGACAGAAATAACGCTCGGTGAGAAAGACACCGTTGCCTT
>CAVLAV010000157.1:0-5003 GCA_963660735.1 bacterium | reverse complement strand
CTCCCACGAACCTTATTACCACGAACTCGTCGGCTACGGCTTTCAACGCCTCGCAGAGGTATTTGGAGTTGAAGTTTATCTCTATATCCTTGCCTTCCATCGTTACGAAAACGTTTTCGTTTACGTTGCCGCGCTCGGAATTAGCCTTTATGTTTATGCAGTTATCCTTTATATCGAGTTTAACCACGTTGCGCGCTTCTTTGGCGACTATCGTGGCGCGCTCCAAACTGTTCAAAAGAGTCGCTCTTTCAACTTGTACGGTCGTTTTGTATTCCTTGGGAATAATCTGCTCGTAGTTTATAAATTCTCCCTCCAAAAGGCGGGAAACGAACGTTACGCCCTCGTCTTCCATCATTACGGAGTTGTCCTCGGAAAGGAGAGTTAAGTCCGCCTCGTCGTTTTCAAGCAGCCTTGAAATTTCCGACAGCGCGCGGGCGGGAACGATGATTTTAAAATCGCCGCTCGCAGTTTTTACTTGTTGCGTAGCCATAGCCATACGGAAACCGTCGATTGCAACGCATTTGAGCGTTTCGCCTTTAACCTCGAACAAGCAACCCTTTAAAATAGGGCGGCTTTCGTCCGTGGAACAGCAGAACACCGTCTTTTCGATCAAATTTTTATATTCTTTCTGAGTTACGGTAAAGAATTTTTCTCTTAAATTCTTTTTTATGGACGGAAACTCGTCTGCGGAAAGGGTGGAGATAAACATTTCGTTATCGCCGTAAACTATTTTAAGCCTGTTTTCCTCTTGCAGATAAATTTCCACCTCGTTCTCGTTTTCGAGTTTTTTAACGAGTTCGGCAAACATCTTACCGGGAACGACGGTATCGCCTTCCATAAAAGTTTCGCATCTGATAGTTTTTTCAATGGCAATTTCCATATCGGTGGCGGTGAGAGTAAGATCGTCGCCCCTTACCGACATTTTAATTCCTTCCAAAACGGGGTTGGTCGTTCTTACGCTTATTGCTTTGGATACTTTGAGTACCGCCGACGACAACTCGCTGCCGCTTACGATGATTTTCATTCCGTTCGCTCCTTGATAGATATATTATTTTATTTATTTAATAATAGTAGTAGTAATAGGCTGTGTGAAAAAGTTGACAACTCCCTTTTCAGGCGCAAAATCGCTTATTTTATCTGCTATTTTAAATCCACACTCAATTCACTTTCCGTAGAAAATTTAAGTGGAATAAAGGTGGAAAAGCCGAATATAAGTGGACAACTTTTTTTAAGCCAAAAATTTGCTTGCGCGCACCCGCGCCCGCGACTATAATATATTATAAACGAAAGAGAGCAAAAAAGCAAGGAAAATAACGTAATTTCAGGTGAAATAAGAAATTGTGGAAAAGCGGTTGATAAACGGTTGACAAATTCCTTGAAAATGTTAAAATCTTGTTGATGAAAAATTTATTTAAAGAGTACGGTATTGCGCTTGACGACGAAAGCCTTGAAAAATTTGAAATTTTCAAGCGACTTTTGGTGGAATACGGCTCAAAATTCAACATTACCGCCGTTTTGGACGACGAAGGTATAAAAGTTAAGCACTTTTTAGACAGCGTGCTTTTCGTGGATAAGTTTTCCACAAACGCCGAAGTTATCGAGATAGGCTCGGGCGGAGGATTTCCGTCTATCCCGAATAAGATTTTAAGAAAAGACCTTAAATTCACTTTGGTAGAGGCTACGGGAAAAAAGTGTGAGTTTTTAAAGACGGTCGTAAAGGAACTCGGTTTAAATGGAGTTACGGTACTAAACGCCCGCGCGGAAGAGTTGGGACAGGATAAAAGATACCGCGAAAAATTCGATTATTCGATAGCGCGCGCGGTCGCAAGGATGAACGTTTTAAGCGAACTGTGTCTGCCGCTCGTTAAAGTGGGAGGAAAATTCGTAGCGTTTAAAGGCGACGCGGAAGAAGAGTTGAACGAGGCTAAACCCGCCATAAAAACTCTCGGCGGAAAGGTAAAGGAAGTTTATAGTTTCGATTTACCCGAGAACGCGGGTAAAAGGAATATAATAGAAATAGAAAAATTATCTCCGACGGACTTAAAATATCCCCGCCCTTACGCGAAGATAAAAAACTCCCCGCTTTAAAATTAGTTGTCATTGCGAGCCGAAGGCGCGGCAGAGTTTCCGTGTCATCGCGAGCGCAAGCGTGGCGATCCCCGTGAGTAAAGTACGCGACATATACTCCGACCATTATTCCGACGGATTGCCGCGGTCGCTACGCTCCCTCGCAATGACAATTTTTAATTGCTTCCTCCTTCGGGGGAAGTGTCGGCAACGCCGACGATAGGGGATAAAAGAGTGTCATCGCGAGCGCAAGCGTGGCGATCCCCGTGAGTAAAGTACGCAGCATATACTCCGACCATTATTTTGACGGATTGCCGCGCCTGCGGCTCTCGATGACAAGTAAAAAATTTACTAAAATAAAAAAACTATGCACTCTGTAAAAAACTCAAATCCCGAATTTTACGGGAAAGAAAAAATCTATAAGATTCTCTTAAAAATCGCGCCGCCCGTTATGTTCGCCCTGCTTATACAGGCACTTTATAACGTGGTGGACAGTTTCTTCGTGGGCAGATATTCCGACCCCGACGGTCTTACCGCCCTTTCGGTAATATACACCGTCCAACTGCTTATAATCGCGCTTGCCGTAGGCACGGGCGTTGGCGTAAACACCTTTATGGCTAAACTCTACGCCGAAAACAAAATAAAAGAGGCGGACGAAACCGCGGGTTGCGGAATAGTAACCGCTTTTATTATGTGGCTCGTGTTTTCGGTAATTTCTATATTCGTGTTAAAACCCTATATAAGTATGCAGTCCAAAACCGAACTCGCGAGAAAATTCGCTTACGAATACGGTATTATAGTTTGCATAGGCAGCGTGGGAGTTTTTACCGAAGGAATTTTCTCCAAAATTCTGCAGGCGCAGGGCAATATGCTTTTGCCGACGATAGCGCAGGTTACGGGCGCAATCATAAACGTTATTTTAGACCCTATACTCATCTTCGGTTGGGGTTTTATCCCGTCTATGGGAGTAAAGGGCGCGGCGGTCGCCACTATCATAGGTCAGATTGCCGCGGCCATTATAACGGGCGCAAGGGCGTTCAGAAAATCCCCCTCGCTTAAAAAATACGGCTACTACCTTAAAAAAATATTCGGCTACGGCTATCCGTCCATTTTGATGCAGTCTATGTTTACCGTGTACATACTCGCGTTAAACGTAATACTCGCCCGCTTTTGCGACGAGGCGGTAACCGTACTCGGTCTTTATTATAAAGCGCAGTCCTTCTTTTGGATTCCCCTTATGGGACTGCAAACCTGTATAGTACCCGTAATAAGTTATAACTACGCTAATTCGTGCTATAAGCGGGTTAAATCTATTATGAACTGGTCGTTCGGCATATCCGCCATCTGTATGCTTATAGGAATAATTTTCTTTGAATTTTTCCCCGTGCAGGTGCTTTCGATATTTTCGCAATCGCCCAAAGTGTTCGAGATAGGCAAAGTTGCCTTTCCCATAATAGGTATAAGTTTTATACCCGCGGTGTTCTCGTTTATGATAGCCGTTTTGTTTCAAGCGGTGGGTATGGCGGTGCAAAGCGTTATTTTAACCTTGCTTCGGCAGATTTTCGGACTTATTCCCTTGTTCTATCTCTTTTCGCTTATAGGTCTTAACTATTGTTGGATAGCCTTCCCCGTAGCCGAAACCGTAACTGCCGTCGTGGGAGTCATAATGTACGCTATGCTCCTCAAAAAATGGACTGTCGAGGGAAAGAACGAGTAGTTTACCGTACACCTCGTGCGGTTCGTAAACCCGTAAAAGTTCGCCCGTTTTAGAGTAAATCATTATTTTGTAAAGGCTCTCTCCGTCGAATAAAGAATAAAACTTTTTCACCGTGAAATTAGTCCCCACAGCCAAAGTTTTTACTATTTTCGGGCGTTTTACGGTCAAGGGAGAAAGTCCCTCGTAAAATCTTACGTATCCGTCGTTCGGATTTTTGTGTATCGCGCCCGCGAATATAAACGAGGCGAAAAACAAAAGCGAAAAATTAACGCCTGTAAAACACGAGTACACGAACAAGCCGAGTAAAAAACAAGAAAAAATTATTCCCGTCGTTTTGGTTATCAAAACGGCGGTTTTTCGTTTTAGTTTCAGTGAGAGAGTGCAAAGCAAAAGCCTTCCCCCGTCGAGCGGAAACGCGGGAATAAGATTTATTAAAAACAACGCGAGATTAGCCGTAGCCGCAAGTTCGGTATACGGGTAAGTGGTGGGAAAAAGCCACCATAGCGCGATTATCGCTATATACAGCGCAAGATTTACAAAAGGTCCTGCGCATACCACTTTTATCTCGTCTTTATAACTTATGCCGCTTATATCGCCCGAAATAACCGCTCCGTAAGGCATAAGTGTAACGCGTTTTAACTTGTAACCGCATTTTTCGGCGGCGCGCGCGTGTCCCAGTTCGTGCAAAAGCGCGCATAGCGTAAACGCCGCAAAAGAAAATACTTTGCCCGTTGCGGCAAAGTATAATCCGAAAATGAAAAACAGCGGGTGTACGGTAAATTTCATACCGACCAGACTATGGAATTACCCTCTAAAACGAAGTTTGTCAAAAGCACGTCGTCGTCGTACATATAAACTTTTGCCTCGCCGCCGTTAAGGTAGCAAACGGGTACGTACCTGAAAACTTCCTCGCCCTTGTCGGTGTAAACGAAGTCCACGCCCGAAATAACGGTCTTAAAAACTCCGCTGTGCGAAATAGTTATGGTATACTTGCCGTTTTCTTCTACCACGGAAGAAACCGTACCGTCGCAAACGGGGTAGAGCGCGCCCTTGCCCGAAAAAGTCATAACGCCGTTTTCTACTTTGGAAGCGAGCGTTTCCGACGGACTTTGCGCGTTGAAACTGCGGTACGAGCGGACGTCCGTGGTAGTCTGAACGGACGAGAACGCCTTTCTAAACGTTACGTTTATGCCACTGTTCTCCCAAAAAATATTAGTGA
>CAVLAV010000156.1:0-5011 GCA_963660735.1 bacterium | reverse complement strand
GCCACGCTGACTGCTATTCGGCACTTACCGCTTGCGCGTTAAAACTTTCGTTTTCCGCATTTTTATCAAAATGCAAGTGCCTTATGAATACCTTCGCTCGCAACCCCTTGCAAGCAAATTTGCTCGCTCAATATTGACGCGATGACACGGAAATTCAGTCTTACTACGACCTTAATAATAATGTTTGACAAAATCATAAACGCGTTTATAAAAAACGCGGATAATCCCGACGACCCGAAAGTCCGCGAAAAATGCGGCAGACTTTCGGGCATAACGGGCATAATTTTAAACGCGGCACTGTCCGCAATGAAGATAGCGGCAGGTGCGATTACCGGCGCTATTTCAGTACTGTCGGACGGCGTAAACAACCTTTCCGACGCAGGCTCGTCGATAATTACCCTTTTAGGGTTTAAAATGTCGGCCAAAAAACCCGACAAGGAACACCCGTTCGGGCACGGCAGAATGGAATATTTTGCGGGACTCGCCGTTTCGGCGGTGATACTCGTAATCGCCGTTCAACTGTTTATAACCTCGCTCGAAAAAGTTATCGCGGGCGAAACGCTTTCGTTTAAATCGCGCACGATAGAAATTTTAACTATCGTTATTCTCGCAGTGTCGGTTGCGGTAAAACTTTTTATGGCGGCGTTTAACCGCGCGCTTGGCAAAAAGATAAATTCGCTCGCGATGAAAGCCACCGCCTCCGACAGTTTAAACGACGCAGTAGCCACCGCCGTGGTCTTGGTTTGTACGGTTTTATCGCGCTATACCGCGAGTTTTCCGCTCGACGGCGCGGCAGGCATACTCGTTTCGCTGTTTATCGCCTACTCGGGCGTGAGTTCTATGAAAGGCATAGTGGATTTGCTTTTAGGCAGCGCGCCCGATAAGGAACTGGTAAAGGAAATTACCGACTACGCGCTTAATTTCGACAAGCAAAAAATTATCGGCGTACACGACCTTATGATAAACGATTACGGTCCGTCGCGCAAACTTATAATACTCCACGCCGAAGTACCCAAAAGCGGCGACGTAATGCAACTGCACGACGCGATAGACAACCTTGAACACGGCTTGCAACAAAAATTCGGCGGCTTGGCGGTAATACATATGGACCCCGTTGACACGGACAGTCCGCGCGTGAACGAACTGCGCGAAAAAGTGCGCGAGATAGTAAAAGACCTCGACCAAAATCTCGATATTCACGATTTCAGAATGAACGAGGGCGACACTCACGCTAACCTTATATTCGATTTGGTCGTGCCTTACGACTTTAAAATTCCCAACGAAGATATCCGCAATTTCGTTACCACGCGCATTTCGGCAATCGAGCCTAAATGCAACGTCGTAATGAAAATAGAAAATTCTTTCACAGATTAAAAAAAGTCGCGCCGTAGCGCGATTATCAACGTAAAGGAGGTACACGAATGAAAAACGAAAACAAAAAAAATTACCCCGTAGGAACGCTTTTGTTCGTTCCCCTGTTTTTGGCGGCGGGCGTATGTCTGCTCGCTTTCCCCGAAAACGCCCTGCCCAACGCCATACTCGCGATAGGCATATTCGCCGCGCTGTACTCGGTGGTAAACGCCGCGCTCGCCATTGCGGATAAAACCCGCGACGCAAAATTTTTCTTCCGACTGCTCGGCTCGATTTTAGCCTTGTTCTGCGCTATATTTCTGCTTATAAAACGCAACGACGGCGCAATAGACGCCCTCGCCGCGTTCGTAGGACTTATCGCTATTATAGACGGCTCGTTCAAATTGCAGTCCGCCACCCTTTCAAAACGATATAAAATAGCCGCTTGGTGGATTTTGCTCGCGCTTTCCGTAATAGTAATCTGCGGAGGATTTTACCTTATAAAATTCCCGCCCGAAAACAAGAAAACGCTCGCCGTAATTATGGGGCTTTTAATGATTGCCGAAGGCGTACAAAATTTATGCGCGACTTTCTATTCGCCGTCGGTAGACGCAAGGCGAACGGAAGAAATCATAAATTCTCGTCAAGAGCAGACGAAAGCACCACAAGACACTGCGACGGAAGATAAAAAATCCAACTTAACTTGACGAAGAACTCCGCCGTTTGCTCGCTGTACCCTACGCTTACGAAAGAGCCGAGGTTAAAAAGCAGCACGCATATATCGCAACACGCGAACAGCGTAAGACCCAAAGCGAATATTTTTCTTTTTGCGTTGCCGCCGAAAAGCGAATAACTCTCGATTATATTCGCAAAAAAAAGCGAGGCGTAAACGGCGACGAGATATATTAGCACTTCATTCAATTTCGCCGCGGCAACCGCAATGCAGGCAGCCGCGGCGATTATTATGCGCGCCGCCGTCCAAAGCAAGTGATTTTTATTCTGCCAAAACCTTAACCTTATATAATACGCGGCTTGCGCGGCTATAAACGCCGCTAAACCCCACTGGTAAAAATCGTTTTTAACGAGCAGAAAATAATCGGCGATAATCGTAAAGATAATTGCAAATAGCACGATTATCGAGTCTTCTCCGCCGAAAAAGCACGCATACGCGGCAACGAGAAGACACACGAGCATACCCGCGTATTTAGTTGCGGTACTATCCCCGTCCGCGTAAAAATCTATAAAGGCGTTTACTATAGTCAATACGGCGCAACAGACGACGAAACAAATATTAACCGCTTTTTTAACGTTCTTCATATAAATATTTTACCACCGTTTTGAAAAAATGTCCACAAGTTGCAACGAAAAGCGCGGTTACAACCAAAAGTTTCATAAACTCAACTTATAGTTTAGTTAAAAACTATACAACTTTTGGTTTTATTTGATATAATTTTAGTGTAGTGCAAAAGCCACTTTTCACAAACTAAAATATATAGGAGCGATCTTCAATGGAAAATTACGGAGCGAAAATAGCCTCTTTAAGGGCAAAGAAAAATATGACGCAGGCGCAGTTGGGCGGGATGCTCAACGTAACCTCTCAAGCGGTTTCCAAATGGGAAAACGGACTTTCCGAACCCGATTTGGAAACGATAAAGAAAATTTGCGACATATTTGAAATCTCGGTAAACGACTTTTTTGAAACCAAACCCAAAACCGACGAAGTTGCCGTCGCCGCGCCCGCGCAACCCGCAACCGAACCAAAAATAGTGTACGCTTACTGCGAAAAATGCAAAAAGCCTTTGTATTCGACCGAGGAATACGTAGTTAAACGCGACGGAGTAATTCAACACGTGTTTTGCAAAACTTGCGACGCTGATCTCACCGCGCAAAAACGCGCTCAAACCAAAAAGAACAACCGCACGGAATTTTTAAGAGGAATAAAATGGGCGACCGTAGCGGCGGCTATCGCGCTCGTTTTAGGCATTATAGCAATCGTTAATTGCCCCGCAGACGACCTTCCGTATGCTATTTGCGGCGCGATTTTTATAATCCTCGGCGCGTTCGCCTCGGTTTCTCAAATTATATGGTGCACTTTCTTATGCGACGTGTTTACGTTTTTCCTTCGTTCGCTAAAATTTCCCGGGCTTATATTTACGCTCGATTTAGACGGCATAGTTTGGTTTATATGCGTTAAATTATTGTTTGCCATAGTAGGCTTTATATTCTCGGCAGTGGTATTTATAGTAGGCCTTTTCGTTACCGCCGCGGTAGGCATAGTTTCGTTCCCGTTCGTTTTGCCTAAAGCCGTAAAGGACTCCAAAAACGAAAAAGAAGCGACTTTTTAATTTTTTGTCGAACTAACTTAATTTTAAACTGCGGACGAATCGAAAATTTTCGATTCGTCCGCTTTACATTATTAAAAAAAAATGTTACAATATATAAAAGTGATTAGGGTGATGATATGGAAAAATTAGTGATAGCCTCCGACAACGCGGGCAAGATTAAAGAAATCAGCAAAATTTTAAGCGGCAAGTACGAAGTTATTTCTATGTCCCAAGCGGGCTTTAAGGGCGAAATAGAGGAAACGGGCGAAACCTTTTACGAAAACGCTCTTATAAAAGCCAAAACCGTTTCGGACGCGTTGGGTATGGCTGCCCTTGCCGACGACAGCGGACTTTGCGTAGAGGCGCTCGGCGGCGCGCCGTCCATATATTCGGCTCGTTATTCGGGCGTTCACGGCAACGACGCGGCTAATCGCGAATTACTGCTTAAAAATCTTCAGGGAAAAACCAACCGCAAAGCGGAATTTCGTTGCGCGGTGGTGCTTTATCGCCCCGACGGGAGCGTCGTTTCCGGCGTAGGAACGACCAAAGGCTGCATAACCGAAAAAGAATGCGGTTCTAACGGATTCGGCTACGACAGCCTGTTCTTTTCTTACGACTTAAACAAACCTTTCGGCGAAGCGACCGACGACGAGAAAAATTCCGTAAGCCACCGTTACCGCGCGCTTTGCAATCTGCTTGAAAAATTATGAAAAAATTAGTTATCCTCTCGGATACGCACCGCAATTTAAACGCGATTTCTTCTATATACGATATTTTAAAGGAAAGCGACTATATTTGCCACCTCGGCGACCATTACGACGATATGGACTTTTTGGCGAAAGAATTTAAAGATAAACTTTACCGCGTTTACGGCAACTGCGATTACGGTCGCGACCCGAAAGAGATAATAGTCGAGATTGAGGGGTGCAAAATTTTCGCCACACACGGCGACTTGTACGGCGTTAAATATTCAAACGCCAAACTTTTGGCGCGCGCAAAGGAACTCGGCGCAAACGTAGTTTTGTACGGACACACTCACCGCGCCGAAATATCTGAAATAAACGGAATAACCGTTATCAACCCCGGTTGCACCGAAAGATACGCCCCGCAAAAAAGTTTTTGCTACGCGGTTATATCGGGCGATAAAATAACGGCGGTAATAAACCGAAATATAGGTTGAAATATACCCGAAAACGACGCTTAAAATTTTATTAAAAAATATTTGTCGAAAATTTAAAAAAGTGCGTAAAATCGTTTGACAAATCGGCTTATTTTTGGTAGAATAGTCAAGCATTGTGAGTGAACGCGGGTGTAGTTCAATGGTAGAACACCAGCCT
>CAVLAV010000155.1:0-5040 GCA_963660735.1 bacterium | reverse complement strand
AGTTTGCTCTCTTGATATTGACGCGATGACACGGAAATTCAACTGTCATTGCGAGCCGCAGGCGCGGCAATCTCCCGGGAGGGTGGTTTTCCGTTATGACACGTTTAATACGATAAAATAAAAAAAACTCGGGCGGTTGCGCGAAAGCGCAACCGCCCGAGGGGTTTATATCTTAATTATTTAACTATTAAGTTTATAAGTCTGCCTTTTACGAAAATGACTTTAACCACTTGCTTGTCGGTAAGTTGTTTTGCTATAACTTCGTCGGCAAGGGCGATTGCCTTAACTTCCTCTTCGGTTGCTTCGGCAGGTACGAAAATTTTGGCTTTTACCTTGCTGTTTAATTGCACGGCAAGTTCTACTTCGTCCTTTATAAGCGCGTTTTCGTCGGCGACGGGGTAGTCGGTTAAAAATACCGATTTCCTGTAACCGCGCATAGACCATAACTCTTCGGCAAAGTGCGGAGCGCACGGCGCAAGCAGCAATATCAAAGTGTCTACCACTTTGCAAAGTATCGCACCCGAAGCCTCGGGTAAAGCGTCGTACTTGTTGAGCGCGTTCACGAGTTCCATAAGCCTTGCCACCGCGGTGTTGAACGAAAAAGCGTTCATATCCCTGTCCACGTTTTTAATCGCGTAAGCCTCGGCGTATAAAAGTTCCTTATCGTCGTGAGTAAGCGCGGCGTGTTTGGTCTGTTTTACTTCGTTGGCGCGGCTGACAAGCCTCTCTATACGGTCGAAGAATTTGGCTATCGACTTAATTCCGTTATCGTCCCACGGACCGCCTTCGGTGTAATTGAAACCGAACATAAGATAGGTGCGGAATACGTCCGAACCGTAAGTTTCTATATAAGTGTCGGGCGAAACTACGTTGCCGCGGGTTTTGCTCATTCTGTACCCGTCAGGTCCTAAAATTATGCCTTGGTGGGTGAGCGATTTAAACGGCTCGTCGAAATTAAGATAACCCATATCGCGCAAAGCCTTGGTTATAAAGCGCGCGTACAAAAGGTGCATACAAGCGTGTTCCGGACCGCCCACGTATTTGTCTACGGGCAACATTTTGTTTATTGTTTCGGGGTCGAAAGGCGCGTTTGCGTTCTTGCTGTCGGGGTAGCGCAGGTAATACCAACTCGAACAAACGAAAGTATCGAGCGTATCGGGGTCGCGTTTTGCGTCGCCGCCGCATACGGGGCATTTTACGTTCATAAATTCGTCGCACTTGGCAAGCGGAGATTTGCCGTCGGGGCGGAATTCCACGTTTTTCGGCAATTCCACGGGCAAATCTTTATACGGCACGGGTACTGCGCCGCACTTGGGACAGTGTATAACGGGAATAGGCGCGCCCCAGTATCTCTGACGGGATACGAGCCAGTCGCGCAACCTGTAATTTATTTTGTGCTGACCTTTTTCTTCCGACGCAAGACGGTTTATAATGGCTTTTCTCGCCTCTTCCGAGGTAAGTCCGTCGTATTCGAGGCTGTTTATAAGCATACCGTAATCGGTGTAGGGCAAAGTATCGTCGCCCGAGGGATTTCTTATTACCACGGTTATCGGCAGATCGTATTTCTGCGCGAAAGCGTAGTCGCGCGTATCGTGCGCGGGTACGCCCATTACAGCGCCCGTGCCGTAGGATAAAAGCACGTAGTCCGCGGCGAAGATAGGCACTTTTTTGCCGTTTACGGGGTTTATTGCGTATGCGCCGATAAACACGCCCGTTTTTTCGTGAGCGGTGGATAATCGCTCTATTTCGTCCTGTTTGGCGGTGTTTTCAACGTATTTTTCAACTGCGGCGCGGCAGTCGTCGGTTACGAGTTTTTTAACGAGCGGATGTTCGGGCGCGAGCGCGACGAACGATACGCCGAAGAGCGTGTCCGCACGGGTGGTGAACACTTTAAACTCGTCGCCGCTTTCGGTCTTGAAAAGAATTTCGCCGCCGAGCGACTTGCCTATCCAGTTTTTTTGCATAAGTTTGGTCTTTTCGGGCCAGTCGAGTTCGTCGAGTTTATCCAAAAGTTCCTCGGCGTAGTCGGTGATCTTAAAAAACCATTGAGTAAGGTCGCGTTTTATGACCTCGCTGTGGCAACGCTCGCATTTGCCGCCTTCCACCTGTTCGTTGGCAAGCACGGTGTTGCAACTCGGACACCAGTTTACGGGCGCTTCCTTGCGGTAAGCCAAGCCTTTTTCGTAAAGTTTCAAAAACAGCCATTGCGTCCACTTGTAGTAGTCGGGCATACAGGTTTTTATTTCGGCGTTCCAGTCGAACATCGCGCCCATCGCTTTCAACTGCTTTTCCATAGTTTCTATGTTGGCGAGGGTGGAGGTTTCGGGATGAACGCCCGTTTTAATGGCGTAGTTTTCCGCAGGCAGACCGAACGCGTCGAAACCCATCGGCTCGAAAACCTCGTAGCCTTTCATCTTTTTATAACGCGCGAAACTGTCGGTTAAACCGTAGTTGTACCAATGCCCCAAATGGAGTTTGGATGCGGACGGGTAAGAAAACATCTCTAAACAATAAAACTTTTTGTCGATATTCTTTTTGTTAAAGGAATAGAGTTTGTCCTTTTCCCATTTTTGTTGCCATTTAGCCTCGACGGATTTCATATCCATATAGCGAGCACCTCCGTAATCTCGAATATTCTACCACAAATTAAAAAATTTTTCCACTAAATAAACGGGGTATACGGTGCGGCGAGCGTTTTTTTTTGCAATTTGCTTGATTTTTTTGCCGTAAGGTTGTATACTTTCACGGGAGGCTTAAATGGACTACGTATTAAGAACGAAAGGTCTTACTAAAAAGTTCGGCTCGAAGATAGCCGTAAACGCCGTGGATATGAACGTTGCAAAGGGCGATATTTACGGTTTTATAGGCAGGAACGGCGCGGGTAAAACCACCGCGATGAAACTTATTTTAGGACTTTTGAACGCCACGGACGGCGAAATAGAACTTTTCGGCGGCGAACCGCCCGAAAGCGCGCGCGGGCGCATAGGCTCGCTTATAGAAGCCCCGGGGATTTACAAAAACTGTACCGCTTACGAAAATATGAAGAGATTTTCGATAATTTTCGGCGGTACGGACGAAGAGATAAAAGAACTTTTGACTTTGGTCGGACTCGATAAAACGGGCAAGAAAAAAGCGGGCAAGTTTTCGCTGGGAATGAAGCAACGCCTCGGTATGGCTATCGCTATGCTCGGCAAACCCGAATTTCTCGTTTTGGACGAGCCGATAAACGGACTCGACCCCGAGGGGATAAAGGACGTAAGAAACACGGTGCTTAACTTAAACCGCGAAAAAGGCGTTACTTTTTTAATATCGAGTCACCTTCTGGACGAACTCGCCAAAATCGTTACGCGTTACGGCATAATAAACAACGGAGTGATGACCGAGGAAATTTCCGCCGAGGAATTAACCCGTAAATGCGAAAGCGGCATAAGGTTGTGCGTAGACGATACCGAAAAAGCAATAACCGCCTTATCGTCCGCTATTCCGCAAGAAGAAATACGCGTTTCCGACGGGGCGATAGTAGTGCCGCTTGATTACGACGCGGCAAAAATAAACGAAACGCTGGTTAAAAGCGGCGTTGCCGTAAGCGAACTCGGCACTATGCGCGGCGATATGGAAGAATACTTTATAGAGAGGCTCGGCAAATGAGTTTTATGAAATTGTTAAAGTTCGAGTTAAGAAGATTGCTCAACTTAAAAATAGTGTATATAATGTTTGCCGTGTCTGCGCTCATTGTTTTCACGGTATGGCGGTCGTGCGTTGCGATGGGCGAGTACGGTAACGTATGCGCGCTCTCGTCCTTTATAAACGATGCGTTTAACAGTTCGTTTATATCGCTTTTTCTCGCGCTGTTCGTAACTATTTTCAACTGTCAGGACGGCACGGAAGACACCCTTAAAACTATCCGCGCCAGAGGTTATTCCTCGGGTAAAATATACTTTGCGCAACTTGTCGTAACGTATATCGTTATGCTTGCGTATTTCGTTTTCGTGGTCGCGTTCGCCGCGCTTATGGGATTTTTGGGCGGCTTTGAAAAAGGCGTGGAAACGGACGGACTTTTCCGCTCGCTCGCACTTCAGTTATACGCGTTAATCGCCTTAACGGCGGTCTATTCGTTTTTTGCCGCGCTCGTTAAAAAGACGGGCGGAGCAATCGCCGTAAACGTAATTTTGTACGCTATGGGTTTGGTCGCGTTTTTGCTTATAGATATGATAATTTTTAAGGTCGCTACCGATCTTTTCAAGATGAAAGGCGAAGATGTAACTTTTCAACTTGCGCAGTACTGGATATTACAAATTTTGTCTGCGGCAGAGAATTTTTCGATAAGCGGCGCGACCGTCGCAAAAATAATAACGGCGTCGTCCGTGTATCTCGCGTTGAGCGTGGGCGGCGGCTACTTACTTTCGGTTAAAAGGGAAATTAAATAATGAAAACTAAAGATTTAACTAAAATTGCTTTATTCGTTGCGGTTTTAACGGTGAGCGCGTATATAACCGTGCCTTTCGTAATTCCGTTTACTATGCAGACTTTCGCCGTATTTTTGGCGTGCTTTATGCTCGGCGGAGTAAAGGCGTTCGTCGCAATACTCGTCTACGTATTGTTAGGCGCGATAGGCTTGCCCGTGTTTTCTGGCTTTAAGGGCGGCGCGGGCGCGCTGCTCGGGCCTACGGGCGGTTATATAATAGGATTTTTGGTTTCCGCACTCGTATACGGCGCGATAACCGCCGTTTTCGGCGAAAAGAAATTCGTTAAATTCACCGCCGCCGTCGTAGGCTTGGCGTTATTGTACGCTTTCGGTTCGCTTTGGTTTGCGTTCGGCTATTCCACGGGCGGCGCGGGCAGTTTAGGCGTTATTTTGATTAAATGCGTAGTGCCGTATATCGTTCCCGACCTCGTGAAAATTTTCGCCGCCGCGATAGTTGCCGAGCGGCTTAATAAAGTCCTGACCCACGCTTAATTTTATACTTTGTCGCTTTGCTCCCTCGCAATGATAAAGTGTCTTTACGAGCGTAGCGAAGTGGAATGTTATCATAATAGTAC
>CAVLAV010000154.1:0-5066 GCA_963660735.1 bacterium | reverse complement strand
ACTCCGTACTTTATTCCAAGGGATTGCCGCAGTCGCTACGCTCCTTCGCAATGACGCTTTATCCCCTATCGGCACTTCGTGCCACTTCCCCCGAAGGAGGAAGCGAATTACTGTCTTTGCGCGCGCAGCGAAGCAGGCTCGACAGCCCGTCCCCCTTTCGTCGCGCTGATGCGCGACACCTCCCCCGTTTCATCGGGGGAGTCTACTCCCGGGAGGGTGAAGGTCTACGGGGTTATATACTTTTCACTTAAGTCGTGGGATATTTCGCTACGCTCAATATGACGTACTTTTTTACTGCAAAACTTTTATCGGACTTTTTACTGCCGCTTGAAGTAAATTGGCGTCGGTGTCTGCTTTCTCGCGTGAGAAAGTGCTTTCGCCCGTCAAAATCACTTCGTCGTCAGAGCGGCGGAGTTCAAAACCGAACTTTCCGCTCTCGCGTTCGGTAACTTCGGGGTGTTTTTTCATTGCCCATTTAATCGAGGTCTTTATAGCCTTTTTAACGCTTGCAAGAGTAGGGTAGCCGTGGGTGTGGGCAATCTTCCTGCCGTATACCACGAGGTACGCTACGAATTCGTCGCCTTGTCTTACGACTTTCCATATACTTTTCGGCTCGTCGGAAGAAAAACCCGCTATAAAAGAGTCGTCGTATGCGCCCTCGGTTTTTTCTTCGTCGGGCGTTTCGGCTTTCGCCGTAGCCGCTTGTTTATCGTCGGCGGGTGTTTCTTGCTTTTGGTCGGCGGTCGCGGCGGTTTTTTCTTTCTTTTCGTCCGCGCTCGTCGCGGTAGCCTCTTTTGCGATTATCGCGTCAACGGGCGAATAATCGGTTTCGGATTTGTTCTCGATTACGCCCGTAAAACCGTGTTTGGCTTTATCGTCGTACTTTATATCTTCCACTTCGGATTCGGTGAACACAACCTCGTCGTCGAAAGAAAGTTGCTTTTCGTTCTCGTCGTCGGTCGGTATTACTTCGTCGGGCGTTTGCTCCTGCTTAACTTCGGTTTCTTCGACTTTCGCTACGGGTTCTTCCGTAATGGTCGGAGTGCCGTCGCCGTTAAGGTCGGAAATTATAAGTTGAACGTCGTCGTCCACGGGCGGTTGTTCCTGCGGCTCGACAGTCGGTTTAACGGCGGTTTTAGGCTTTTTTGCAAGTTCGTAAGCCTTTCTGCGTTCTTCTGCCTCGGCTTTGGCGTTTTCCACCGCGATTTGCTTGTTCTTTTCGGCTTGCTGACGCCTTTTGCAGGCGAGTTCGTATTCCGCTTTGGCTATGCGGAGTTCTTCCAACGCTTTAAGTTTAGCGTCCTGCTCGTCGCGCTCGCGCACGAGTTGTTCGCTCGTCGTGGGCTTTTGCTTTTCGTCCGTTTCGGGCGATTGATTTACGTAGAGTAAATCGTTAAGCCTGTTTTCGAGTTCGGTGCGGCGTGCGGTTAAAGTTTCCTTTTTAATCTTGCTTTCGAGTTTGTAGTTTTCAAGATTTCTGTTTACGTCGGCAATATCTTTTTCAAGCGTTTCGGCGCGGCGTGCGCGGGCGTCGTTTCGGCGTTCTATGTCTTTCGCGTGCGCTTGTTGTTCGGCGGCAACGTTGCTCAAAACCCTTTGAGTGTCGCTCACCTCGGACTTTTTCATCGACTTTAAAACTCCGCTTTGCTGACGGCGCAAAAGGTCGGATAAAAGTTGCTGTTTAACGGCGAGTTCGGACATTTTGTCGCGGTTGCGCCTATCCATAGCCATCTCGTTTTCGCAAATAATTCTCTCGCGTTCGGTAAGGGCGGTTATTTCCTTTTGAGCGCGTTCTTCCGCCTCGGCTACCGACCTGTCTATATCGTAACACTCGTCGGTAATTTCAAGAATTTCGTTTTTCAAAAAGATGACTTCGCCGCGAAGAGCGTTAAGTTTTTCCTCGTTTTTTCTTTTCTTGCCCGCGGGGTCGGCAATCGCCACTATAAGGCAAATCAAAAGGCACAATGCAAGCGCGCCGATTACGCAAAATTGCGATATGCCTTGCCAAGATGCAAGCGATTCGCTAAAATAAGTTTTAACCGTTTCCGCCGTCAACGCCAAAAGTGCGTTCGCGGGCGAATGTAAAATAGCGTTCATAATTACCTCTCGTAAGTATTTTAAAATAAAATGCGTTTTATGTCAACTAAAAATATAATATGCGCCTTTATTTTGTTTATTTTTACGCTAAAATATGCTAATATATTCGTATGAACAACGTATACAAGGCAGTAATAATCGGCGGCGGCTTTTCGGGACTCGTCGCGGCGTGTACGCTCGGCGAGGCGTTCGGCGAAAAAATCGCGATTGCGGAAGGCAACGATCGCGTCGCAAAAAAGATACTCGCCACGGGCAACGGCAGGTGCAACCTGACCAACGCCGCGATTTCGGCAAAGGCGTATCGCGCCGAACCGATAGAATTTATCGGGTACGCGCTTGATAAATTCGACAGCGAAAAACTTTGCGAAAAGTTTTATACCTACGGCGTACCCGTAACTTTCGAGGGGGATAAAGGCTATCCGCTTTCCAGGCAAGCCTCTTGCGTTGCGGACGCGTTGAGGTTTAAGGCGGAAGATTGCGGCGTTAAGGTTAATACTAATTTCAAGTGCGATAAAATAGTAAAAAACGCGGACGGAACTTTTTCGGTTTATTCCTGCGGCAGGGAACTTCGCGGCGAAAAAGTTTTGCTCGCCTGCGGCGGTGCGGCGGGCAAGGCTTACGGTACGGACGGGAGCGGTTATACGCTTGCAAAGTCGCTCGGGCATACGGTTACGGAAATTTATCCCTCGCTCGTGCAGTTAAAAACTCAAACGGATAAAATCCGCGGTCTTAAAGGAATAAAATGCGTAGCAGAAGTCTGCGCTTTGACGGACGGAAAAGTCGCGGCGAAAAGCGCGGGCGACGTGCTGTTTACCGATTACGGCGTAAGCGGAAACGCGATTTTTTCGGTTTCGTCCGCAATTTCGGGCGCGAAGAACGCCGAACTCGTTTTGTCGTTCGTACCCGAAAAAAGTCAGGCGGAACTGACCGAAATTATAAAAAACGCGATATTCGCGTTGCCCGATAGGAGCGGTGAAGAGGTGCTCGGCGGCATCGTGAATAAACGCGTGGCGCACGCCGCGCTGAAAGCGGCGAATTGCGGATCGGAAATAAGATACGCGGCGAAAATCGCGCAGACGCTTAAAAATTTCACCTTAAAAGTGGAAGGAACGCTCGGTTTCGACTGCGCGCAGGTAACGCACGGCGGCGTTCGTCTGACGGAAGTAAATCCGCGCACTATGGAGAGTAAGATAGTCAAAGGTTTGTATTTTTCGGGCGAGATACTCGACGTGGACGGCGATTGCGGCGGCTTTAATTTGCAATGGGCGTTTTCCAGCGGGAGCGCGGCGGCGGAGGCGATTATAAACGAATGAAAATAGACGGTATAAAATTGCCCGTTACCGCGGACGAAAGAGAAGTAAAAAATATCGCGATAAAGAAAAGCGGAATTAAAAATCCCGAGTATTTCAAAATACTCAAAAAGTCGATAGACGCGCGCGACAAAAATGATATAAAGTTTGTGTATAGCGCGGAAATCGGTCGTTTTGAACCGGAAGAAGAGGAAATCGTTTTGCCGCGCGCGGAAAAAGAAAAGACGATTATAATTACGGGTTTCGGACCTGCGGGAATATTCTGCGCACTGTACCTTGCGCGCGCGGGATATAAGCCGATAGTTATAGAACGCGGCAAAAACGCGGACGAGCGCGCAAAGTCGGTAAAGGCGTTTGCGGAGAGCGGCGTGTTGGACGAAAATTCCAACGTACAGTTCGGCGAGGGCGGTGCGGGAACTTTTTCGGACGGGAAATTAAATACGGGCGTATCTTCGCCGCTTATAAAAACCGTGCTTAAAGATTTCGTTTCTTTCGGCGCGCCCAAGGAGATAGAGTACCTTGCAAAGCCGCATATCGGCAGCGATAAACTGCCTTCGGTGGTTAAAAATATCCGTAAAGAGATAGAACGGCTCGGCGGCAAAGTCCTTTTCGGTAAAAAACTCGAAAAGGTAAACTTTGCGCAAGGCAAAGCGGTAAGCGTTACGATAAACGGCGCAGAGCAAAGCGTGGACGATCTCGTGCTTGCCGTGGGACACAGCGCGCGCGATACTTTCTATATGCTTGCCGACAGCGGCGTGAAAATGGAACGAAAGCAGTTTGCAATGGGTTTTCGCATAGAGCATAAGCAGGCGGATATAAACAGGGCGCAGTACGGCGAAAAATTTGCCGCCCGTTTACCCGCCGCGGATTACAGACTCGCGAGCCACGCGTCCGAAAGGGGCGTATTCACTTTTTGTATGTGTCCGGGCGGTTTCGTTATGCCTGCGGCGTCGGAAAACGGCGGCGTGGTTACAAACGGAATGAGTTTGTTTTCCCGTAGCGGCGAAAACGCAAATTCCGCCGTGCTTTGCGAAATTTACCCGTCGGATTTTTGCGAGGGACTTTTGGGCGGAGTGGAATTGCAACGCAAAATCGAACGCGCGGCTTACGCGCTCGGCGGCGGCGATTATTCCGCGCCCGTGCAGACTCTCGGCGACTTTTTCGCAGACAAACCCACTACCGCGTTGGGCGGCGTAAAACCCACTTATCCGCGTTATAGGGGAGCGAATTTAAATTCGCTTTACCCGTCGGCAATAATAAACGCCGTAAAAACGGGACTTACCGATATGGATAAAAAACTCAAAGGTTTCGCCTCGGCGGAAGCGGTGCTTACGGGCGCGGAAACGCGTTCCTCATCGCCGATAAGAATTTTGCGCGACGATAAAATGCGCTCGCTTTCGGCAGACAACCTTTACCCTTGCGGCGAGGGGTGCGGCTACGCGGGCGGAATTATGAGCGCGGCGATAGACGGCATAAAAACCGCAAAGGCTATTTGCGAAAAGTACTCGGTATAAAACCTCACAGGCTAATTAAACTTGTGTCAAAACCTTACAAAAGCGTAGCGCGGTTAAATTCCCGTGTCATCGCGAGCGCAAGCGTGGCGATCCCCCTGAAAAAGTGCACGACATATACTCCGTACCTTACTCCAAGGGATTGCCG
>CAVLAV010000153.1:0-5085 GCA_963660735.1 bacterium | reverse complement strand
AAGACGAAGTTATCCAGATAGCGTTTATGCCGTCGTGCATAAGTTTGTTTAAGTAATGCTTATAATGCCGCCGAGGTCTTTTGCCGAAAGAAAAAGATTTTTTACAGCCTCTTTTAAATAGTTTTCTCCAAACTCCGTAAACGTGCAAAACGCCGCGGGTCCCGCCGTGCTGTTGCCTTTTACCTGCGGATACTTTTTATACAAGTCGGGAAATTCTCTTCTTACGGAATCTTCGTATAAAGATATAGGCTCTATCAAAAACAAATAAACCTTAATGCCGTAACGAGCGCATTTTTTTATCGTTTTATTCAGCCGTTCAATTCTTTTTTCGCTCCCCTCTCCGAATTCCGTTATATACGACGATTTTATGAGCGAGGCAAAAGACGAAGTTATCCAGATAGCGTTTATGCCGTCGTGCATAAGTTTGTTTAAGTATTCGTCGGGATAAAAATCACTATCGCAGGAAAGTTCCTCGATATTTTTCGGCGGACGGTTTATCGGACTGAAAAAGCACCTCGATATTCTGCTTTCAAGCATTTCTTTACGATTAACCACGCCTTTTTTCAGATATCCGCCGCCTATAACGACGTCGTCTTGCAAAGAAATAAGAGCGCGGCGAACTTGCTCTTTTTCGCTTGCGCTAATTTGAATACGGTTATCTTCTACGCTTACGGCATACTCGTCGGCATTCAGACTTTCGTCGCGCACGATATCCAGCGGAGTTGATTTGCCGTTTAAATTATTATAAATTAAAAACGCCGTAAAATCGTCGATAGAAGAGTCTAAATCGGTAAAATCGTTATCGTTTATAAACACTTTTTCTATCGGAATTTCACCGTTTAAAGCCTTTTCTTTTTTATCGAGTAATAAAATCCGTTTCTCTTTTAAATCGTTTATAAAAGTCAGTTCGGGTTGCTTATCGAAATATTCGTCAATCAAAATCTTCCTGATCATATTTTTACGCTTTTAAAATGAAAATCGCCGCATTTAAGACTATTTAGTCGAACTGAAATTCAACTGAACGATTATTTACTTAAATGCGACGACTTTATTCTTTTATCATTAAATTTTATGCGGCAAACGCCTCACCGAAAGCCTTACGGAGCAATTCGGTTTTTAAAGTTGACTTATCTGCGGTTTTTGCCTGTTCGGTAGTATATTTGAAATAATCCGTATTTTCAACCGCGTCGGCAGAACCGGTTGCATTCTTTATTGCGGTTTTAACCGAAGAATGTATAGGAGCAAGTGAAAGGTTCGTATCGGTAATAAAGTAGAAATCGCCAACCCTTACGCTTCGCACGTAAGTTCCGCCCAACGCACCGGAACTACTTCCCGTACCGGTAACTGCTTTGACGTAAACCGCAACGTTTTTAAACGTGTTGTTTTCCTCGCACGCACTTAATATTCCGTTACCGCTATTTGTCATAGACGTGATTTCTACGAAAACGTTTTCTATAACGGGTGTGTTTTTTGCTCTGCTTGCTATAAGACCGGCATCTGCAACTGTTATTTCAGCATTTTTAAATATAATATTCTTTATCGTTGCGCCATCCAAAGACCATAACAGTCCGCCTTTGAACGTGGGTTGCGTTACTTTAAAATTACTTATAGTATGACCGTTTCCGTTAAGCGTACCTTTGAAATAATACTGCAAATAATCGCCCGTTCTGCCGTTGCCCCAAGACTTAAATTCGGACATATCTATATCTTCCTCTAAAAGATAATAGCCCGTAGTAGGATTAAGCAGTTCGGCTTCGATATTATTTTTATTCAAAAGTTTTATGCCGTAAAGTTCAGGCACGGTCGTTTTTATAAAATCGGAAACGTTACCGTAAACGGCAGACGCCATTGCGTCTACGATATCGGTATCTATAACGTAATCCTCGCCGACTACCGCCGCAGTTGTCCCGTCGGATTTTTTACGGTCGGGAACATACCCACTATTTCCTTCCGTCGAATGTAAGTTCAATTTACCCACGCATATTACGTTGTTATAAATTTGCTTTGTGCCTGCGTGCGCCGTAATAAAACCGAAATACGTATTGTTAATTCCGCTTGCCATATCTATCACTACGTTGTTCATAGTTATAGTTCCCGCCGTTTGATACCCGAATATTGCAAATCTACTAGCCTCGGGGGACGTTACCGTATTTACGTCTATAACGGCGTTTTCAAGCGTTACGTTTTTAGTGATATTATTCTTGCCGGTGAAAACCGATTTAACGCCCGTTGCATTGATATTTTCCAGCACGATATTTTTTATCGACGCACCGTCTATATCGTTAAACAAACCTTTGCCGTTAAACGAAATATTTTTAATCGCATAACCGTTGCCGTCGAAAGTACCCGAGAAAGTTTCCGAATGTTCCCAACAAGAAGATTCCATATCAATATCTTCGGTAAGCAAGTAGTTATATTGCGTAGCGTTAGCCATAACGATATTTTTGTTAACGCCGTTTACCGCTATATAAGCCGATTTACCCACCTTACCCAAAAGTCTGTTATAACTTTCGACTTGATCTTCGTTTTTTAAAGAAACGGGATAATCTTTGGTCGCAAACCAACTTTTATATGCGTTAAGGCTTAAAACGTCGTCGGTATAGTCTGTAGCGCTCAAAAGCGTATCGTTTACGGTTTTGTAAAAGTTTCCGCGAGCGTTATCGTTATACTCCGTATATTTAACGTTGTCGCCGCTCTTTATATAACCAACCGCAACGTAATCGAGTTTTCTGTTTTCTTCTCTCATTTTAACTACGCAACCGTTGGCGTGATAAAAATTATCCGTATCGAGATAAATTTTATCCGATTCGATTTTTACCGTGAGTTTTTGGCTCATATTGTAGTAATCGCCGTTTGCCGCAGTCATTAGTTGTTTCGGAGCGATAATAAACCCGCTTTCTACGCCGTCGTTTCCGATATAATTTTTGACGGTTTCGTCCATTTTTAAAACGAATCTCATACCGCCGTCCTCGTTAAGTTTAAGCGTAACGCCGTCTTCCATCTCAAAAACCGACTTTTCTATCGTAGAAAAAGCGTCGTCCGCCGCTTTCGCCGTTTTATAATTATTGACCGCAAATAAAGCGCAAGCCGCAACGAATATCGGCATAAGCACCGATAAAACGGATATTTTAAATACTTTCCTCATTTCTATTTCTCCTTATCAATTTTCCGTAGGTAAATTCGTTAAGTTCCATACGCCGTCGTCAACGTCGTGGTCGTAAGACGCAGGCGAGGCGGTACAAACGTCCGTCGCTTGCAATTTGATGATTGTTAGTTTTGGTTTTTCGTAAATTCTCATAATTTTACTCCTTATTTAATCGGGATATATTTTTTCGGACGTAGAAAATTTTACGCCCTCGCCCCATTTCGCTTTTAAAATTAAATCTTTTTCTACTGCGGTATCGAAATCCCATTTCGTTTCGCCGTCGTACCAGCCCAAAAACTCGTACACCCAGGAATATCCGCCCTCGGTCTTTTGCTTATAAGGTGTTTGAGGTTGAGATACTTTTTCGCCTCTGCTTACGCGGACTTCGGCAATTTGCGTTCCGCCGTCCGAATCGAAAAGTACCTTACATATAACCTCTTCCGTATCGGGTAAACTGTTTTCGGTATTTTTACTCGTTTCGCTTTCTTTGTTCGTACTTTCCGAATAAGCATTATTACCGCAACCGCTAAAACATACTAATTGAACGAAAAGCGCAATTAAAGCCGAAACTACGCACAGAACCGATTTCTTTTTCACTTTATAAAAAACACCTCCCTCACAAAATAGATTATATCACTTCGCTTTCGTTTGTTCAATATCGTTACTTAACCAAAAGTTATGAAAATTTAACCTCTTTTTAGCAGAAATTAAAATTTTGAGCAAAAAAGCAAGATAATTTTAATTTTTTGTTTACTTTTAAATTGATTTGTTATATAATTCCATTATGAATATTTCAACTTTAAACGAAAAAATCATTGAGGGTAACCCTTATTCACGATTGATTATTTCAAAAAAATCACCTCTTCACCGCCACACTTTTTTTGAATTTTCAATTTGTTTATCGGGAAATTTAAAAAATAATATCAACGGAAAAACCGTAGAAATAGAAAAAGGGCGAATTATATTACTCCGCCCGCAGGACACTCATCAATTTTTTTCGGAAGAGGGACACACTTCGAGAGACGTTTACGTTTCGCAAGACGAAATGCGAATTATTTGCGATTTAATTTCTCCCGACCTGTACGACAACGTTTATAATAACGAACTTTTCGTGGATTTTACCGTTTCGTCTTATCATTTGAATTTATTAGAACCCGAGTTGAACTTTTTTAACCAACTTTACGGCAAAGACGTTCAGACGTTAAAAATAAAACACGCAAAAATAATTTTAAGCGTGCTTGATTTATGGCAACAAAGTTTATCTCAAAAAACAGCCGAAATGCCGGAATGGATTTCAGCCTTAATCTCTCAAATCAATACCGAAAATTATATTACGAAAAGCGTAAGCGAAATTATCGCGTTAACGAACTATTCTCACGGTTTCGTTTGCAGAGAATTTAAAAAATATATGGGTACGACTTTACAAAATTATATGAGCGACGCAAAACTTTCTTACTCGCTTTCCCTGTTGTATGAAAAATCGTTATCAATAGAGGCAGTAGCGGAAAAACTCAATTATTGCGAAGTTACCAACTATATTATCGCTTTTAAAAAGAAATTCGGCACTACGCCGTCAAAATGGCGAAAAAACAATTTTTAAACTATTTAAAACAGTCCGTCGGGCAAATTCTCCCGACGGACTGTTTTATCATTGCCGATTTTGGTACGGCGGAAAATATCTATATTTTTAAAGACTCGTTAATTTATACTCAACAAAATAATCGCGATATTTTGTTAGGTTCATCTATTTATGATCGTACCACTTTAACAAATTTTTCAATACCTGAATTTGTTTATCCATAGCCATTCCGTCGTCGGTTTCCTTTACGAGTATGCGCTTATCGTATTTTTTCAGTAACCTGTTGGAACTTTTTAAATCGGAATTTCCATTGAATACGCCCTCGACCGAAAATCCCGGCTCGTGGCTTACGAGATACAAC
>CAVLAV010000152.1:0-5092 GCA_963660735.1 bacterium | reverse complement strand
GTACACCATCCGAGAATTTGCAAAAAAGCGCATAAATAGCGGCGTTTTTGCAAGGTTCGTATTATTCTTGTCTGGCATAGGGCACGAAACTTGCGGAGAAATAGTAAAAATCGGCAGAAACGTAAATGGGTTTAAAGTCGGCGAAAAAGCCGTTATTCAACCCGCGCTCAAACTCGAAAGCGGTTACGACCCCGGCTATTCCTATAAATTCGTGGGCGGTTGCGCCACCTACGCGATTATTCCCAAAATCGTCCTCGAAAGAGGTTGCCTCGTGCCTTACGACGGCGAAAGTTATTTCGGCGGTTCGCTCGTGGAGTCGGTCGGGTGCGTATTGCGCGGCTTTAAGGGGCTTTATCATACCGATTATTCAAATTACAAGCGCACCGACGGCGCGAAAAAGGGCGGTAAAATCGCGATTTTGGGCGGTGCAGGTCCTATGGGCGTTGGCGCGGCTTGCCTTGCCGCCGATTACGCCGAGAGTTCGCTCGTAGTCGTTACCGATATTAACGACGATAGGCTTAACTTTGCCGCGGGCAAATTCACGCCCGAATACGCTCAGAAACGCGGTTGCAAACTCGTGTATTTCAACTCGGCAAAGTCCGCCGACGTGCAAAAGGATTTGATCGATTTGTCTGACGGCGGTTTCGACGACGTTTTCGTTATGGCGGCAGTTCCCGCGCTGTTTACGCTCGCCGAAAGAATTTGCCGCGAGGCCGGTTGTATAAACTTTTTCGCAGGACCTGTTTCGCACTCGCTCGACGGCGCGCTTAACCTCTACCGCCTGCACTACGACGGTATTCACGTGGTCGGCACGGCGGGCAGTATTCCCGAAGATACCGTCGATTCCATCAACCTTATAAAGACGGGCAAGATAAATTCGGGCGCGCTCGTGTCGCATATTCTCGGGTTAAAAGCCGTTCCCGAAACCATTTTCGGAATGGAAAAACCCGACGGACTTAAAAAGATTTGCTACACTCATCTCGATTTGCCTTTGGTTGCGATAGACGATTTCAAAAAACTCGGCGAAAAAGACCCGCTTTACGCAAATCTCGCCAAACTCGTCGAAAAACACGGCGGTATATGGAACACGGAGGCGTATTTACTGCAAAACGCTCCGAAAATTTGCGAATGAGTAAGGTCGTAACGCTCACTCTTTGCCCCGCGATCGACGTGTACTGCCAAGCGGACGATTTTAAACCCTACGACGAAAGTCTGTGCGAAATAGTCGAGCGGGCGGCAGGCGGCAAGGGCGTGAATATCAGTCGCGCGCTTAACGCTTGCGGAGTGGAAAATCTCGCGGTGGTCGTCGTCGGCGACGAAAGCGGAAAGGAATACCTTAAAAATCTTGCGGAAAGCGGCGTAACCGAAGTAAAAGCGATTACGGTCGGCGGGCGCGTTCGTGAAAATTTTACTTTGCGCCAACGCGGGCAAAAGGAAACGAGAATAAGTTTTAAAGGCTTTTCGGCTACCGACGAAATTTTAAAAACCTGCGAGCAGATTATTTTTGCGCAGAAAGACTTGCAGGTAGTAACTTTTACGGGTAGAATTCCCGACGGGTGAGCCTTGCCGAGGTTAAAAAACTCATTTTCAGGCTTAAAGAAAAGGGAATAAAGGTCGTGGTAGACTCCAAGTCGTTCACGCTGAAAGATATCGAGGAAGTCAAGCCGTGGCTTATAAAGCCGAACGAGGAAGAAATCGCGGAATACTTAAAAACGCCCGTAAACGGCGTTGACGAGGCTATGGATGCCGCTCGGATTTTGCACGACAGAGGAATTGAAAACGTGATGATTAGTTTAGGCGCGAAAGGCGCGGTTTTACGTTGCGGGCAAGGCGAGTATTATAAAGCCGCGCCCACGGAGGAAGTAATTTCCACCGTGGGCGCGGGCGACAGCGCGATTGCGGGTTTTATTGCCGCCTATTTAAACGGCGAAAGTGCCGAGAATCGTCTTACAGCGGCGGTAAACCTCGGTTCGTCGGTCTGTTCCAAAGGCTTAAACAACCTTTCTCGTTGATCGTAGCGAAATATCCCACCGAACTATTTTCCTGCTGTCATTGCGAGCCGCAGGCGCGGCAATCCCTGTGATTAAAGTACGCGGCATATACTCCGACCATTATTCCAACGGATTGCCGCAGTCGCTACGCTCCTTCGCAATGACAATAAAAATAAACTGTCTTTGCGAGCGTAGCGAAGCAATCTCCCGGGAGGGTGGTTTTCCACGAAGTATTCCACGAAGTATATACTACTCACTCAAGTCGTGGGATATTTCGCTAACGCTCAATATGACGTAAATTTTTCGCTTCCTCCTTCGGGGAAGTGTCGGCAACGCCGACGATAGGGGATAAAATCGTGTCATTGCGAGCCGCAGGCGCGGCAATCCCCCTGAAAAAGCGAGTACCTTAAACCAAATGAAAACCCCGCTTGATTATTGCCAACGCAATAATCAAGCGGGGTGTTTTTAACTCACGAAACTTTTTACGCCTGTTCCGCGGTTTCGACTTTCGCGGGGTTGACCGACGCAATCAAGTTGCGCAAACTCTTGGACGAAAGTATAAGTACGGCAACCACTACGTTTATTGCAAGGTCTACGAGTACCGTGGAGTTATATGCAAGGCTGTATAAAAGAGCGTTGTCCATAGTCGCCCATTCGTAGAATACGAAATATCCGCTTATAACGTGCGCGGCGTATCTGAACAAGCAGGCTATAGTCATTCCTACGATAATTTCGGCTATCATATTGCCTTTCAAAAACTTGAACTTTTTAGCGATTCCCGCAAGACCGAGTGCCGAAAACGCTATGGGGAAGTCAAGTAAAATCTGCATCCATTGATAAACGCTCGGGCTTTGAATGAATTGCAAAACGCCGTAAATAACGCCTGCGAAAACGCCTCTTTTCGCGCCGAACATATACGCGTAAAACATAAGCGGCAACATACTTGCAAGCGTTACCGAACCGCCCATAGGCATTTGTACGAATTTAACGTAGGAAAGCGCAAACGAAAGCGCGATGCAAACGCCCGCGTAGGAGAGATTTTTAGTTTCGCTTGCAGTGCCGTCGTCGGTGTCAAATATAAACGCCAACGCGATTATCGCCGCTATAAGCACGGCGGAAAGCACGTAATAAAGAGTGCTGTGTTGCGGAGCGTAGTTCTCGTAACTGTCGGCAGAACGGATGCTTACAACTAAAATGACCGCGTATAAGGCGATTATCGCAAACGCTATATAACCGAAATACTTATACGCCTTGGGCGCGAACTTGTTTAAAATTACGCCGACAAGAACCGTTACGAGCAGAACGGCGAAAAATCCTACGAACAAAAATACCGACGAATCGAGTTCGCCTTTTACTTTCATTCTCGCGATTTGCAAGTACAAAATTATGGCAACCAGCGTTACCGAATACGCTACCGTAACGCCTACAGCAAACTTTTTGAACGTCGGCAACGCCGCTTTGTTCTTAAAGTAAATCACGATAAACGCGATGAGCATTATAGCGAAAATCGCTACGGTGAGATAAAGCGAAAACTCTTTAAGCGCGTTGATAACGGTTTTGAGAGTGTCTTTATCGAGTGATAAAAGTTCTTTCATAAATTACTCCTTTTTCGGGTGAAACGAACGCGCCCCTTTTCGCAAAACGAAAAGGGGCGCGCAAAAAACGCGTTAAGATAAACTCTTTCCCCAGTCAAGCATTACCTTGTCGGGTTCAACGGGTATAATCTCAGTCCTTGCCGAGGTCGGCTCGAACACCCCAAATTTTTTTACGATGCAATTATATATAAGAGAATATTTTTTGTCAAGCGTTTTTCGCTCAATACTTGCGTTTTTGCTTTCGTTATGATAAAATATCGCTATGATACTCTTTTTCGATACGGAAACCACGGGTCTTACCCCGGGCGGAATAATACAACTTTCCTATATAATGGAACGCAAAAGCGGCACGACCGCCAAAAATTTCTTTTTCGCGGTGGATTATATCGAGCCTTCCGCAACGGAAGTGCACGGCTTTACCGTGGAAAAAATTTACGAACTCTCGGGCGGCAAAACTTTTTCGGAATTTATGGAAGAAGTTTACGACGATTTTTCGTCTGCGGATTTAATCGTGGCGCATAATGCCAAATTCGATATAGGTTTTATGATTGCCGAGTATTATCGCCGCGAAAGGAGGTTTCGTTATAAAGAGGAATTCGATACTATGCGCTATTTTACGCCGATACTTAAATTAGAGCGGGCTAATCATAAGGGGTGGAAATTTCCCAAGTTAAGCGAACTTTGCGAATATTTCGATATTTACCCTTACGATATAACGCGCAAGACAGTCGAACTTTTCGGCGACGCCGCAGGGCGGCACGACGCGCGCTACGATACTGCCGCAATGTATTTAAGTTTTTTAGAAGGAGCAAAAAAAATTGCCGAATTGCAAGAAATTGCCTCAAAACACTTGCAAAACGACGAATAAGCGTGTATACTATACGGGTAGCGACTTAAGGGTGCGCGAAAATCGCACTTTGACGAGTTGCGCCATAATGGGGTATCGCCAAGCGGTAAGGCTACGGACTCTGACTCCGTCATTCGGGAGTTCAAATCTCTCTACCCCAGCCACAAGGAACTGCGTTTGAACGCGCGGTTCCTTTATTTTTGTTATAAGGGCGTTGCAGGCATCATTTTTGAAACCAGTAAACCGCCTAAAAGCACGGTATATCTTACTCAACCGAGAGATTCGAAAGGACTGTTTATAAAATAACTTCATAATACGATTTAAGGCGATAGAACGTTGATTCTACCGCCTTTTTCTGTGTCTTTTTTATTTTTTACGCTCCGATTTTTCGCCTTTCGTCGCCAGTGGTTGTAGCACAGTGAAAAGCGCAAGTCAACGGCAAAAAATTCTTGCTATGTCTTTTAATTGCGACCGGTACAAACGCAACAATTTTTGTGCTATTCGTTGACTTCCGTGTAGCCAACTACAAAGTAAAAAACTTCTATCTTTTCCCGGTGCTACCCCGTTTTTGCCGAAAGGCGAAATTAAATCGGAGGTATCCAAGAAATGAAAAGAAAAATATTAGATTTCAGTGTTATGAAAGAAGAAATCTCGCAAAA
>CAVLAV010000151.1:0-5115 GCA_963660735.1 bacterium | reverse complement strand
GGCAGAACTTATGCGAAAAGAAACCGCGCTGAAAAGCATTATGGGGAAGTATTATGCTAAAAGAATGAAAGAAGACGGCATTTTCAAAGAGGAAATGACGAACGCTTCCGAATTTTTCGGATTGAAACATATCCGGACGATAGACAGGCTGGAATGGGATTATCGCAGGCGGCTCGGAAACATCGTTCTTAAAAAGGTAAAGTATATACAGGAAAATACCTATAAGTATAACCGGGCAAAAAAGAGAAAAGCCAACGATAAGTCGATTAAACGCCATATCGCTGTGTCCGACAACAAAATCGGCAGGGAACTTTCCAGCTTTTTCGGCGCGGTTTTCGATTTGTTTTTACCCGAAACGCAAGCCTATTCAAATCGTTTGCGGGAGATAGAACGAGAAATGAAGGAAGAAAAAGAAAAGGAAGAATATGAAGCAAGGCAAAACAATAGTAGGTGGCAAAACAGCAAATAAAATCGTGTAAGGCTAAACGGTCTTATTGAATAAAGTATTGCAACGAAAAATGCACGGCTCGCGATAATAATCGAAAAATAACGCAGAGTCAAAAATAAAGAATATAAATCGATTGCAATATCAGACGGAGGATTTTATGAAAAAACATAACTAAAAAAACAAAAAACGGAGGGGAATTTTTGATTAACGAAACAAAACGGCAGCAAAATGATTATGTAAGAAGAGAGATAACGCAGAATACTTGCGTGATTGACGGGAAAAAATTTAAGGTTGTAAGTCATTACGTCGGAAGTAAGGATTTGAATAAAACGTTAAAAGAGATAGCCTTAGAGCGTGCTTATCGCGAAATGGGAATAAAATAAACAGAGAAAAAAAGAAGAAGGGCGATTTGAAGAAAGTCGCCCTTTTGTATGGAGTCGAGCTTGTAAAATGTTGTTTTATGTGCTATAATGTAAATACATTGAATTTGACCGCTTTGACTTCAGAGGAGTAAAATAAATGAAATCAAAGCAAATACAATCGAATAGAACAGGAATATACTTGAGACTTTCAAAAGACGACGAACGAGCCGGAGAGTCGATATCCATTGAGAATCAAAGGCTGATGCTTACGAAATACGTTGAAGAAAAAGGCTGGAAGATAGCAGGCGAGTATGTGGACGACGGCTACACCGGAACGAATTTTGACCGTCCCGAAGTGCAAAGAATGATTGACGACGTTCACATGGGTAGGTTGGATATAGTGATTGTAAAAGACCTTTCCCGTTTCGGCAGAAACTATATCGAAGTCGGAAGATATATCGACTATGAATTTCCGCTTTACAATATCCGTTTCATTGCTTTATCCGACAATATCGACACGGCGGATAAAAACAGCACGGCAATGGATATGATGCCGATAATGAACGTGTTCAACGAGTGGCATTGTGCGAATACTTCTAAAAAGATTCGTGCGGTAAAAGAATCGAACGCGAAAACGGGGAAATATGCCGCGTCTATCGCCGCCTACGGATATGTTATAGGCGACGGAGAAAATCGTTTGCCTGTCGTGGATCCGGAAGCCGCCGAAGTCGTAAAGCGAATTTTTGAAATGCGAGCGAGAGGAATGGGCTACAGAAAGATAGCCGCAGACCTGACCGTAGACGGAATACCCGTTCCGAGCGACTACAGAGCAAAACGTTTTAATAAGGAGCAATACGGCATACAAAACGGATTTCATCGCTGGCACGGGAGTATCGTCAAACAAATGCTGAACAATCCTATCTATCTCGGACATCTGACGCAAATGCGCAAAACCACGGTATCCTATAAAAATAAAAAACAAATTCTTCGTGATGAGGATGAATGGGTAATAGTGAAAAATACGCACGAGCCGATTATTTCACAGGAATTGTGGGATAAATGTAAGGAGATAGAAAAGAGCCATACTTGCGCGAAAGGACTAAAGTCCGGTATTATACTTCCGCTTGCGGGACTATTATATTGTCCCGATTGCGGCGGAAAAATAAAATACGGCTTTACGGACAATAAGAAGAAAGACGGAAGCATTCGCCGCGTAAGTTTTTATAATTGCGGAACGTATACGAGAGTCGGGAAATATGCTTGTTCAAGTCATTGGATCGGACATAACGAATTGCAGGAAATCGTATTAAACGATATACGCGCTAAAGCGAGCCTTGTCATTGATGACGAAAGGCGAGAGCGTGAGGAGTTTATGCGGAGAAAGCAACAATCGGCATCGGTAAAAGTCGGAGCAGAAAAGAAACGCCTACTTGCGGATAAAAAACGACTTACGGAACTTGAAAAACTGATACAAAGCGTGTACGAAGATAAAGTGTCGGGAAAAATTCCCGAAGAGATATGTGTCAGTCTTATGGAAAAGTATCTCGAAGAGAAAAATTCTTTAAGAGCGCGGGTATCCGTAAGTGAAGCCATCCTTACTGAAAACGAGAAAAATACCGCCGACGTTGACGAGTTTATTCGTAGGCTCAAGAAGTATGCAAGCGCTGAAGAACTGACGCGCGAAATGTGTATCGAACTGATTGAACGAATAACGATAGGAAAAGTTGTCAAAGACAAAACAGCCGAACGAGAAATCCATATTTATTATAAGTTTATGGATAACGGCTATTCCGAAAAACTACATACAAACTGATTTAATCGCCCATTTGCAATACCCTATACCGCAGGCGTATGGAGTATCGTGATGGGTGTATTCTTTGCGATTGCGCAGAAGAACGAGGAAAAAGAAAAAGCGAGGAAGATGATTACTTAAATACGCGCGTTACGGAAGTTGAAACCGAGGATGATAAAATTCTTTCGGTTTTTGCGGTTCAAACGACGTCGGAAAAGCAATTCCGATTTTTCGCGGACTATTTTATAGACGCGACGGGCGACGGCTATTTAGGCTATTCCGCAGGCGCGGAGTATATGTACGGGCGAGAGGACAAGAGCGCGTTCGGCGAGGCTGACGCCGTAGATAAAGCCGACGGGCAGGTAATGGGCAGTTCGTTGATGTTTACGGCAAAGGATATGGGGCGTCCCGTTCCCTTCGTAAAACCCGAGTGGGCGTATACTTTTACGGAAGAAGATTTAAAAAGGCGACCTCATCAGGAAATCGCTTCGGGGTATTGGTGGATAGAGTTAAGCGGCGTGCTCGACCCTATCGACGACGCGGAAGAAATACGCGACGAACTGACGAAAACTCTTTACGGGATTTGGGATCATATTAAGAATAAGCCCGGGCATAACGCGGAAAACTACGCTTTGGATTGGGTAGGATTTTTACCCGGTAGGCGCGAAAGCAGACGGCTTAAAGGCGATTTGTGCATAGCCACAGGTGATTGTGTTTGAACTCGGTCTGACGGCGTGTTTTTGGCTAATACTGCGTTACGCTCACGGGTTATACACATAGTATGAACCCGCTCGCGTGCCTTGTCTTAACCTAAAAACGCGCCGTCAGACTTGCTTGCAACCACAACGCCGATATTTTCGATGATTTGTTGCAAAGGCGAACGAAGGTGTATACGAATACATCGAGCGAGAATTTGCAAAAAAGCGCGTAAATAGCGGTGTTGTGGCGCGTTCAAACGTAATCATCTGTGGCTACGGAAAACGATCTCGGATCATCCCGTACTTTCCCCGACGCCGTGGCTTACGGCGGTTGGGATATGGACGTTCACGTGGCTAAAGGCATACTGTCGAAAGACGAAGAAGCGACGGTTTGGCATCCCGTGAAAGAGGCGTATGATATTCCGTACAGAAGTCTTTATTCAGTCAATATCAAAAATCTGTTCTTGGCGGGGCGGGCGATAAGCGCAACGCATATTGCGTTCGGTTCTACTCGCGTAATGGGCACTTGCGCGGTGGTCGGGCAGGCGGTCGGCACGGCGGCGGCTTTGGCTGTAAGTAAAAATTTGCAGTCGGTAAAAGAAGTAAACGGGTGTATAAGCGAACTCCAACAAACGCTGTTGAAAGACGGTTGTTTTATTCCGTCCGTCAAAAACGAAGACCCCGCCGACTTGGCGAAAAAGGCGAAAGTGTCGGCAACGAGTTTCAAAAAGGAAGGCGTGCCGCAAAACGTGATAAACGGGTTCGTGCGCAACGGACACGGCGTATGCAACGCGTATATTTCCGACGGTATCGCGCCGACGGGCGAAAGATTGACTTTAAAATGGGACGAACCTGTTACGGCAAATTCTTTATTACTTCGATTTGACAGTAATTTCGGCTGCGAATTGACTATATCGCTGTCGCAATATCGGCAGCGAGTCCAAAGACCGTTCCCGACGGAACTCGTCAAGGATTACGACGTGGAATTGTATCTTGACGGACGGGTAGTAAAAAAGATAAGCAAAAGAGGAAATATTCAGCGGTGCAACGATTTACGCTTTGAAAATACGGTATTCGACCGCGCGGATATTATAGCGTATTCCACGCACGGCGCGGAAAATATTTCGTTATTCGAGGTGCGTGTTTATAACGAATAATCGGTTTTAAATCTCATTTGACGGCGTGTTTTTTTGCGGTTTGCGTTAAGGCGTTTTATAAAAAACGCGAAAAAGAGCCGTTTTGATATTGCAATAAAAAACGATTGACATTACGGCGAAATTATTGTAATATATAAGGGCAGTTCAGGGCGTGCGTTATGCGCTCGCCACGACTGCCTTTTTACGCACCCGTAGCGCAATTGGATAGAGTATCAGATTCCGATTCTGACGGTTGCAGGTTCGATCCCTGTCGGGTGCACCATTTGCAGGCGGCTGCTATTCGCAGCCGCCTTGTTCGTTAGCACCCGAAGTAAGCCGCAAGAAGTTGCGTCGTAAATGATTCAATCGTAATCAATAATGGCTGAACTGTTGAAAAATTCGGAAATATATGTTATAATTTTAAAAAGGTAATCTTTACCGAAAAATTAAAGAGGTTAATTTATGGAAAAGAAAAAGTTTAATCGCGGGACTATGCCAGACAAGAATAATACGAACCGTGGTCTAACGCTGTGTTTTTGACTAATACTGTGTTGCGCTCACGGGTTATACGAACAAGTATTAACCCATTCGCGCGCCTTGTCTTAGCCTAAAAACACACCGTTAGACTTGCCTGCAACAAAAACGCCGATATTTTTGATGATTTGTTGCAAAGGCGAGG
>CAVLAV010000150.1:0-5161 GCA_963660735.1 bacterium | reverse complement strand
CCGTAGTTAGTCCTGATGACTTCAAACGCAAGCAAATACATATCCTGTACTTCCCCGCAGAATAAAGTGTCAAGGTCTTCCTCCGAAAGTCTAACGGTTCTGCCTTCCGCATTGTCGTAGGCAACGTTCTCGTTGATTATGAGAAGTTTACGCAACAGCGTTTCCAAAGCGTCGCCCGATAAAGAGCCAAATGCCCCCGACAAAGCAGGGGCAAGGTCTCTTACATCGGAATCGAGTAACTTCTCAACGTTCTTTGCGTCAATGGCAGCACCGAGACTGCCGAGCGCAGGAGCAAGCAGTTTTACGAGTTCGCCCGAAAGATTAGCCGCTTTGAGTGCGGAAAACGGGTAGATATAAAACTTGTCGCTTCCGATTTCTACTTTTCTGAAATCCGTTTTTTTCATTACTTGATTCTCCTTTTAGGTTACTGGTTTTCGTTGAGCGTAGCCGCGCCGGTTTCAAGCGTCCATTCTCTGTTGTTGTCGGATTTACCGTAAACACGAGAAGGCTGTTTCGTTACCCAGCACATATCGGCCGAGAAGATAAATCCGCCTTTGAGGTCTTTCACGAGAATCGGGAAAGCGCCGTCGCCGGTCTTTTTATCTTTGCTGTATTGCGTATGCAGGAAACTCGACGTTGCCGAATACTGCAAGAGCGCAAGTTTAACCGAATATTGCTCGCAAGGATCTACCGAACGCACAACTTCGCCGTCACAACCGGTTTTGGAAGTTACGCCGTCGCCTTTTTCTTCGATAGTGATGAAACTATCGTCGGCAAAGCCTGAAACGACGTGAGTTCCGAGCGTTACGATTACTTCTCTCGGATTATAAGTCTTTACCATAAGTTTTTACCTCCTTTACGACACGAGCGTGCCTTTGATAACGACGGTATGAATTGCTCCCGCAAGCCTTGCCGTAAATTTGCAAGCGTTGAGGTTTCTCGACGCTCTCTCCGTGTCCGTAGTGTTGGCTGCGGTCGGAACGGTTACGGTATAACCTGCTACGAGATTATCATCATCGTCGTATTCGTCTTCGGCTACAAGTCCGTTAGCCTGTGCTTGTTTCAAGGACGCAATCATCTGATTTTCAATGAGCGCAATACCTTTCGACGTGTAAGGAACTTTCGGGTTTTTGACGAACAGGTTATACACTCTGTTCTGCATATCGCTCTGCAACCACGCCTTGCCTCTTATAACGTCAATCCATTCTCCCGCAATGGTCTTGCCAGGGAAAGTGATTTTGCCGTTAGCACACTCGACGTAGTAGTTAAGGTTGATTGCTTCGAGAGCGTCACGCTCTGCCGACGTAAGAACGCTGTCGCTTACAAGGCTCAAAGACTTATAAGCCCAAGTTTCTTCGCCTGCTTCGTAAGTGAAGCATTTAGCCATAACCGCAATGTGCAGATATGCGTTGTAGGTGTTTCCTGTTTCGGTAACGTCTTTCGCATACCAGCCGTGAGTGTTGTAATACACTCCGTTTCCGAGCGGGCTTTCCGCTTTCGTGGTAGTAAAACCGAAAAGTTTTTCGTTTGCTTCCGCCCAAGTAGCAGCGTTTACATACTCGGTATCGTCAAAGCCGATAAGGGCAAAGCCATACCAACTTCCCGAAGAATACGCTCTATCAAGGACGTTTGCGACTGTCTCGTCCGTTCCTTTCGTGGCGATAACGACAGACGACGCACCGTTGCTGAAAGCAACCAATGCGGCGTTATACACTCCGCCGTTTTCTTCAAATCCCGCCGAGGCGATCTCCGCAACGGAACTATACTCTGCATAGTTCGCAGGGGGATTATCGCCGGTCGGCGCAACCGCTACGAGCAGAAGTTTGTTGAAACTGTCTGCGTTCGCCGCCGATTTAGAAATCGAAATCGAGACATTTACAAGTTTGTCAATTATTCTCGACATTTTTAGGTGTCCTCCTATTATGAATTTTCTTCTATGGTTATTGATGACGGATCTATGCCCTCAACAACCTTGTCTGCCAACTCTTTTGTTCCGCCGCCGCTGGCTGTCGGCTCCCAGTTCGTTCTCGTAATTCCCGCAAGCCCTTCGCTTGTCATCGTAAAGGCTACGGTGAACTCTTGGAACGCTCTGTATTCGTAGTTTGTGTCTACGACTTCCGAAACGTCCTGTGCGTCTTCTTCCGCGTCTATAAAAATATCGTATTTTGCGGCAATCTCGTCCGCATACTCCGATGTAAGATACGCAGTAAGGTCCATCAGGTCGTTCAAAGCCGTGTTTACGCTTACTTGATACTCTTCTCCGTCTTCCTCAATCGTCTCCGTTCCGCCGTGAGTAAACAGTTGCACTTCTAACCGCATTTTTACTGCGTAATAGCCGATAGGAGCGTCGTTTAGGAACTGTTTGATTAAGTGTTTAGGTCTTGAATAATTCCGTAATTTGAGCGTAATAAAGTCTTTTGAAGGCTTTACCATTTCTCTTTGCTCCGACCACACTATTTGCGTGTTCGGGAAGTATTCGGAAAAGATTTCGTAAAGCGCAGTTCGTAGTTCGTTAATCGTCATCTTCCTCGTCCTCCGTTTTTGTAGGGGACGTTTCGGTGTTGTCTGATTCAGATACGAGAGTATATAGCGATTTCCAGTGTCTCAAAGGCGTATGCTCGAAATAAGACGATGAAACGCACTCATACCACTCTCCGTCGTAAAACAGACGGTCTGCCCGATAACCCTGCTTGACATCTGCCGTCTGAACAGGGAAATTGCCGTATGACTTAATCGACTTCCCCGCTCTTTTACCTTCGGGAAGGTTCTTCAAGTCTACTGCAACTGTGGGCTGAACGTCGAGTTCTACGATTTTATCCTTAAACGACGCTTGCACCGCATATCCTCTTTTGGTTTTTTGACGGGAGAAGGTTCGCAGAGTATATTTTAACTTAAAAATATTCATCTTGGTTTCTCCTATTTTTTGTCAACAACGACGAAATTTACCGACTGGCGCATTGTGCCCGTGTCGATAAGCGGTTTGTCTGACTTCTTCCTCTTAATCGTGGAAGGCGCATTGGGTGTGAACTTTCCGTCAACGATTTCCGCCTGCACTAATCCTTTAATGTAAACGCCGATAGCCTTCATCATACCTTCTGCGTCGGTTTTACCCGCCGCAAGCAATGTGAACTGCTTATCGAGGAATTTATTGATTTCTTCCTCGTGATTGTCTACCGCGTCTCGCATAAACGGACGTGACGGTGTGGACGACGTTCCGACTTCGTTCCATAATGCAATTTCGCAAACGTCGGTGCCGTCGTCCTCCTGTTCTTTGCCCTGTTGAAAACCTATCTTTACTTTCAACGTTTTTAATTTCTCAATCTCCGCAAGGAAACGTTGTCCTTCCGGCGTGAGCCTGTCTACCGTCGGTTTAGCCATAGGTTATCTCTCTCCTGCCGATGTGATAGGAATAATCTTCGACCTTCTTATCGAAAGATACTGTAAGCCGTATGACGTTAAGGCGTATTCCGCGTCCACGGACATATTGTTGCCCTGCGAAACGGAAAAGCCGATAGACGCGTCCCCTTCCGAGTATGAACTCACACGGAGAGAGTCATCGACCTTTCCCATAGAATTATCGCCGTAACCAGCCATTTTGAGCCTGTGCGCCGTGAGATATACGAGAGCGTGCTCATACATATTCCCGAAGCGTTTTCGGCTTAAAAACGGCTTTGTCATATCAAACCACTTAAACACGTCCGCGTCGGGGACATCATCAAACTCTTTTGCAACGAGTCTGAATAATTCAAGTGGGCACATATTCCACCCCCGATTATTCGGCTTGTTCTGCCGCTACTGCGGTTTTCTTGCCTTTGTTGACTTTCTTGGGAGCGACTTCTTTCTCGACTTCTTCCGCTCTGTTGTCGCCGTTGACAATCTCGACGTAACCGAGATTTACATACGCTTTAAGAACGTCGTTGTTTTTGAAATCGTCTTCGATTTCTCCCGTCTGACCGGGAAGAACGTTTACCATACTGAAGCCGATAATCTTACCGCATTTGTTTTTGATAACCATAATGACCTCCTGATATTAGATACCGACGGCGATAAGAGCCGAAAGCGGATAGTAGATGATTGCGCCCGCAGTTCTTGCTTCGCAAGGAACTTTGATTTCGAGGTTTTCAGCCTGCAACGGATATTGATAGAAAGGAAGCGGATGTTCGATCGTAAACTTCTTGGGGTTAATCGAGCAGAACAACGCAACGTTCTTATCCTGCGCCGCATACGGATTGATGTCCGAAGATTCTTTGCTCAACTCGGAAGCACCGATGATGTTTTTGAGATACGGAGCGTTGTCGAGCAAATATTTCTTCACGCTGATACCGGTGTTCTCGATACGCTTGTTGCAAAGCATAATGTGAACATCGTCGGGAACAACGAGAGTGTCGGGACGTTCAACGTTCTTGGTGCTTCTCGAAACCTGCGTCTGCATATCGGTAAGGTCTTCGAGAATCTCGTCAGCCGTTTTGTCTTTCCACTCGGTCTTGCCGGAAGCGTTAGCCTTAGGCGTGAAAAGCGGAATATCGTTGTTCGGGGAAAGAATACCGATAAGTCCGTTATCCTCGTCGCCTGCCCACGCAATTTTGTTGAGCGTGTAGTCAACGGAATATCTCGCCGCTTCGGCTTTTCTTACGTCGAGAGACTTACCCGCCATACGGCTTGCTCTCATTTCCTGAACGGAATATCCGTAACTTGCACCGATAGATCTTACAAAAGCGGTCGTGGGTTTGCCCTTAACGTCTGCTCTCGGAAGGTCGGTGGAATAGTTATGAATAATCTTTGCCATTCCGGTCTTATCGTAACTGTAATAAGTTACAGTTTCCGCACCGGGGTTTACTTCGTTGGAAATCGGGAACAAGGACAAAGCCGTAAGTTCGGGATATTCAACGTCGTAGGACTGCGCTTTGATGTAATCAAGTTCTCTTGCGAAGAAAACGGACGCGTCTTCCGCGCTGTCGAATCTCATTCCTTCAACTCCCGAAAGAGCCGCAGGAATATTCGACTTCATAAGAGCGTCGTAATCGTTCTTGCTGTAATTCTTTTTATCCATTATTATGTCCTCCTGATAAATTAGCCTTCGCTTCCTTCGCCTTTGGTCTCGGTGGAAGCGGTTGCGTCATCTTGTTTGTCAACGTAAATCTGAACAGGAGCAATGCTGCCC
>CAVLAV010000149.1:0-5170 GCA_963660735.1 bacterium | reverse complement strand
TGTCATTGCGAGGGAGCAAAGCGACCGCGGCAATCCCTTGGAGTAATGTACGGCGTAATGCCGCGTACTTTTTCAGGGGGATCGCCACGCTTGCGCTCGCGATGACACGGAAATTCAACTGTCATTGCGAGGGAGCAAAGCGACCGCGGCAATCCCTTGGAGTAATGTACGGCGTATATGCCGCGTACTTTTTCAGGGGGATCGCCACGCTTACGCTCGCGATGACAGTAAGGAAATAGTTCGGTGGGATATTTCGCTTGCGCTCAATATGACGCGCTTGATTGTAGGGCGGGGTCGTGAAAACGACCCCGCCCGTAAAGCGTTTTTTATTTTAATCGTTAAAACCTTCTCTCGCGGCGTAAGTCGTGTGCAACAACTCGTGAGCCTTGTGAGAATTTGGCTTGCCGAGGAAGTTATCGTACAATTCCTTGATTTGCGGATTGTTGTGCGACATACGCTCGGGGCGCATTTCGTCCTCTTTATAGAGTGCCGCCGCGCGCTTATCCCTGTAAGTATCGAGAATATCGTCGTCCTCGTCGGGTAAAAAGCAGGGTTTAACGAACGGTTGACCGCCGCCCGCAACGCAACCGCCGGGACAACCCATTATCTCTATAAAATGGTATTTACTCTTGCCCGCGCGGATTTCGTCGAGCAAGACCTTGGCGTTTTTCATTCCGTGAGCGACCGCAACGTTGACTTCCGTTCCGTTAAGGTTGTAGGACGCCTCTTTAATGCCTTTAAGTCCCCTTACCTCGGTAAATTCCGCCTTGGCGGGTTCTTTGCCCGTAACTACCGTAACCGCAGTACGAAGAGCCGCTTCCATAACGCCGCCCGTCGCGCCGAATATCACGCCCGCGCCCGTATAATCGCCGACTATATCGTTGTCGAATTCTTCTTCGGGCAGTCTGTTCCACATAATGCCCGCCCTGCGGACGAGTTTGCCGAGTTCGCGCGTAGTGAGAACCGCGTCTACGTCGCGAAGTCCGTTATTTTGCATTTCGGGGCGTTGAGCCTCGTATTTTTTAGCCGTACAGGGCATTACCGAAACGACGAACATATCCTCGGGTTTAATACCGTTCTTTTCGGCGTAATAAGTCTTTAAAATCGCGCCGAACATTTCGTGCGGGGATTTGCACGAAGAAAGATGGGGGATAAGATCGCCGTAATTGTATTCGCAATAGTTTATCCAACCGGGCGAGCAGGAAGTTATCATAGGAAGAACGCCGTTTTCCTTAATTCTGCCGAGAAGTTCGGTAGCCTCTTCCATAATGGTAAGGTCCGCGCCGAAGTTGGTATCGAACACCTTTTTAAAGCCGAGTCTGCGAAGAGCGGCGACCATTTTACCCGTAGCGAGCGTGCCGATTTTATCGCCGAATTCCTCGCCGATAGCCGCGCGCACCGCGGGAGCGGTCTGAACGACCACGTACTTGCCCGCCTTCATAGCCTCGTCAACCTTTTCTATTTCGGAAACTTCCGTAAGCGCGCCCGTAGGACATACGCTGACGCATTGACCGCAAAGTATGCAGGGTGAATTTACGAAACTGCGATTTTCGGCGGGCGCGACGATAGTGTTAAAGCCGCGTTTTTCAAAGCCGAGAATTCCGAGACCGTGCGCGTTTTTGCAACGCTCCACGCACCTGCCGCAAAGTATACATTTAGAGGTGTCGCGCGCAATGGACGGACTTAACCTATCCACCGTAACGGGAGTTTTCGCACCCTCGTATGCGCCCTCTCTCGCGCCGACCAAAGTGGCGACGTGCAGAAGTTCGCACCTGCCGTTTTTGTCGCATTGCTGACAATCTTTATTGTGGTTGGAAAGCAAAAGTTCTACCGAAGTTCTCCTTGCGGCGACCGCCTTGGGCGAGGAAATTTTAATTTCCATACCTTCCGCAATGGGATATACGCACGACGCGACCAAACCTCTCGCGCCCGTAGCCTCTACGAGGCACACGCGACACGATCCTTTGGAACATTCGCCGTGATTGAACGAACAAAGCGACGGAATTTCGTAACCGCACTTTTTGGCGGCTTCGAGTATAGTAAGTCCCGCCTCTACCTGATAAGGTACGCCTTCTATTTTAATATTTACCATAGCCATAATATTCACCTCTTACCGTTTGGTTATAGCCTTAAACTTACAGGAGGCTATACACATACCGCACTTTATGCACTTGCTCTGATCGATAACGAACGGCTCTTTGCCGACCACGCCCGTAATGGCGTTGACGGGGCAGTTCCTTGCGCAAAGACTGCACTTTTTGCACTTTTCGGGGTCTATTTCGTAACGCATAAGGTGTTTGCAGACGTGCGCGGGGCAGTTTTTATCAACGATATGCGCTATATACTCGTCCTTAAAGTGAGCGAGCGTGGAAAGTATGGGGTTAGGCGCGGTCTGACCGAGTCCGCAAAGCGAGTTGCTTCTCACGTTTTCGGCGAGATCCTCGAGGGCGGTTAAATCGTCCATAGTCGCCTTACCGCGGGTTATTTTGTCTAAAAGTTCGAGCATTCTCTTCGTGCCGATACGACAGGGCGAACACTTGCCGCAGGACTCGTCGCAAATAAATTCCATATAGAATTTGGCAACGTCTACCATACAGTTGTCCTCGTCCATAACTATCGCGCCGCCCGAACCCATCATAGAGCCTTTCGCTATAAGATTGTCGTAGTCGATAGCCACGTCCAGATCGTCCTTGGTAAGACAGCCGCCCGAAGGACCGCCCGTCTGAATTGCCTTGAACTCCTTACCGTGAGGAATACCGCCGCCGATGTCGTAGACGAGTTCGCGCAAAGTAGTACCCATAGGAATTTCCACGAGTCCTACGTTATTTATTTTTCCGCCGAGCGCGAAAACTTTAGTGCCTTTGGATTTTTCCGTGCCGTATTTGGCAAATTCTTTATAGCCCTCGCGCATTATATAAGGTACGCACGCGAGCGTTTCCACGTTGTTAATGATAGTCGGTTTTTGCCACAAACCTTTTACCGCGGGGAACGGCGGACGAGGACGCGGCATACCGCGTTGACCCTCGATAGAGTTTAAAAGCGCGGTTTCTTCGCCGCAGACGAACGCGCCCGCGCCGAGGCGGATATGTACTCTGAAAGAGAAATTCGTTCCGAGAATGTTATCGCCCAAAAGACCCAACTCCTCGGCTTGCTTAATGGCAAGGCGAAGTCTGTTTACGGCAACGGGGTATTCCGCGCGAACGTAGAAATAACCGTTTTGCGCGCCGATAGCGTAACCCGCTATCATCATACCTTCGATAACGCCGAGGGGGTTGCCTTCGAGAATTGATCTATCCATAAACGCGCCGGGGTCGCCCTCGTCGCCGTTACAGACTACGTACTTTTCGCCGTCGGGTTGAGCGTAGGCAAACTGCCATTTTCTGCCCGTGGGGAAACCGCCGCCGCCCCTGCCGCGAAGTCCGCTGTCGAGAATTTCCTTTATGACGTCGGCTCTGTCCATTTTAAGCGCGCGAGCAAGCCCCTTGAACGCGCCCGCGCCGAGGTTTTCGTTTATATCCTCGGGGTTTAAACTGCCGCAACCGTGCAACGCGATACGAACTTGCTTTTTATAAAAGTTGATTTCGTCCTGCTTGGCGACTTTTTCGCCCGTGGCGGGGTCTACGTACAAAAGTCTGTCTACGACTTCGCCGCCGATAATATCTTTTTCGATTATCTCGTTCACGTCCTCTATTTTAACCATACGATAGAGGGTGTCCTCGGGATAAATTTTAACGAAAGGTCCTTGCGAGCAAAAACCGAAACAACCTACTTGGTTTACGGTAACTTTGTCGCCGAGGTCTTTTTCGGCGATGAGTTTTTCAAACGCCTCTTTTATTTCGTGGGAATGAGAGGACAAACAACCCGTGCCGCCGCAAAGAACGATATGTCTTTTGCCGTCCGCGCCCGTAAATTTACCGTCTAAACACCTGGCGCAACCCGCGCTGACTTTTTCGAGTTCTTCAAAATTCTTAATCATAGGTTATTCGCCTCCGCCCTGTATTTTTCGATTACCGCAGGAACGCCGTCCACGGTCATTTTTGGGTACACCGTGCCGTTAATGCTCACCGCGGGCGCAATGCCGCACGCGCCTATGCAACGGAGCGCGTCGAGAGTAAAGAGTCCGTCCTCGCTCGTTTCACCCGGATTGATTTTAAGCAATTCCGAAAACTTGTCTATTATCTGTTGCGCGCCCTTTACGTAGCACGCCGTGCCTAAACAGCAACCGATAACGAATTTCCCCTTGGGTTGCAACGAAAAGAATGAGTAGAAAGTAACCACTCCGTAAATTTCCGCAACGGAAATTCCCGTTCTTGCGGAAACCACCTCCTGAACTTCGAGCGGAATGTAACCGTATTCCTTCTGCACGTCGCTCAGAATCATCATAAGCGGAGTTTTCTCGTCAACGTATCTGTCGCAGATTTCGTTAATCTTTTTAACCGCCGCCTCTTGTAAATGAGCCATATCAGCCCTCCTTGAAAATATATGTAATTACCAATTGCCTCGTTTATATCCGCTTGCGATATATCAAAAACGTATAAGGCAATTAAACATCCATATAATTATAACTCATTTGCGAATAAGTGTCAACGGCTTGCGCAAAATTTTTAAGGAAATTTTTAGCAAAAAGCCGCCGCGGGCGAAATATTCGCCCGCGGCGGCTATAAAGATATTTTTTATCAACAATATCTATCTTTTTAAGTGAGAATATTTTAGTTGTCATTGCAAGGCACGAAGTGCCGCGGCAATCCGTTTGAATAAAGAACAGAATATATGCTCTTACACTTTTTCAGTGGGATCGCCACGCTGACTGCTATTCGGCACTTAACGCTTACGCGTTAAAACTACGTTTTCCGCATTTTTTACCAAAAATGCAAGTACCTTATGAATATCGTCGTTCGCAAATCTTTGCAAGCAAGTTTGCTCTCTTGATATTGACGCGATGACACGGAAATTCAACTGTCATTGCGAGGCACGAAGTGCCGCGGCAATCCCACCGAAAAAGTACGGGACTTATACTCCGCAGACCTCCACCCTCCCGGGAGTAAACTCCCCCGATGAAACGGGGGAGGTGGCGCGCGTTAGCGCGACGAAAGGGGGACGGGCTGTCGAGCCTGCTTTGGAATTGTCAAATAATGTACAGTCAAAAACTCCCCAAATTTAAGCCGCTATC
>CAVLAV010000148.1:0-5194 GCA_963660735.1 bacterium | reverse complement strand
GTATTTTATTGCAAAAATACAACCGCCCGAACGCTATAAGCAGATACTTCTGCAAAAAGGTTCGGACGGAGATAGGTTGGTGCCGCTGGTCGGGGTCGAACCGACACGGTATCGCTACCACGGGATTTTGAGTCCCGCGCGTCTGCCAATTCCACCACAGCGGCGTATTTCGCTAACGCATTCGCGCTTGCTACCCGTATATAATAACATATCCTGAATAAAAAATCAACGATTTTTAATGCGTTTAAAGGAAAAATTTATGAATAAACTCGTTTTGATCGACGGCAACAGTTTAATTAACAGAGCGTTTTACGCGACTCCTCCGCTTTCAGCAAAGGACGGCACGCCTACCAACGCCGTTTACTCGTTCGTAAATATGCTCGTAAAACTTATAGGCGACGCAAAACCCGAATATGTCCTCGTCGCGTTTGATCGGCGCGAGCCGACTTTTCGCCATGAGGCATACGCAGATTATAAAGCCACTCGTAAACCTATGCCCGAGGATCTTCGTCCGCAAATCGACCTGCTTAAAGTCGTACTCGACACTATGAAAATAGCGCGCTTTGAAAAGGCGGGAATAGAGGCGGACGATATTATCGGCACGCTTGCCAAACGCTATAAGGGCGAAACGATTATAATTACGGGCGATAAAGACAGTTTTCAACTCGTTGACGAAACCACTTCGGTTTATTTTACCCGCAGAGGAATTTCCGACACCGAAATTTATTCCGCCGAAAATTTCAAGGAAAAAACGGGCATAGAACCGTTACAGATAATTGATTTAAAAGGTATGATGGGCGATAGTTCGGATAATATTCCGGGCATTGCGGGAGTCGGAGAAAAAACCGCGAAATCGTTTATAGAAAAATACGGCAGTTTAGAAAATCTTTACGCGCACGTAGACGATTTAACGGGAAAAGTGAAAGAGCGTGTAGAAGCGTCAAAAGAAACCGCTTTTAAGTCCAAGTGGCTTGCAACTATAGATACCGCGGTTGATATTCCGTTGACTATCGAAGATATGAAATATTCGTTTCCGTTTGACGAGCCCGTTCGTAAACTCTTTATTGACCTCGATTTCAGGAATATCATAAAGAGAGGCGAACTTTTCGTTAGCGGGGTTTCCGCAAACGACGGTAAGAACGATGAATTACCCGAAAAAGTCGTTATTTCGTCTTATAAAGACCTTTTTGAAATTGATACCGACAAGACTTACGCGATTTGTTTGGGCGACAATCTTAATTTATACGACGGCGAAAAAGAATACGAAGTAAAAATAAACGCCGATTTGATAAATTCGGGCGTGGAATACGACGAGGCTTTGGAGTTTTTAAGTCGCTTGACAGATAACAAAGCCGCAAAAGTGATAACTTACGGCAAAAAAGATTTAAGGACTTTATTATATAAAAAGGGAATATCGTTTACCGCTTTTGCGGATGACGTCTGCATTGAAAAGTATATAGCCGATTTCAGCGGTCGGGAAGAAAAACTCGAGGATGTTATTGAGTTTTACGGTTTATACAAAGATTATCCCGCATATTCGCTGTTTAAAATACACGAAGAACTACACGCGAAACTCGTTGACGAGGGGATGCTCGATTTATACGAAAAAATGGAATTGCCGCTTTGCGACGTTTTATTCGATATGGAGCGCGCGGGCTTTAAGGTTGATATAGCCGCTTTGACCGAAATGGAAAAAGAGTACGACGCTCGCATAAACGTTTTGCTTGAAAAAATAACCGAACTCGCGGGTGAAAAAACAAACCCGAACAGCACCAAGCAACTCGCGGTCGTGTTATACGAAAAACTCGGTTTAAAGTCGGGCAAAAAGACGAAAAACGGCTATTCCACCAACGCCGAAACGCTTGAAAAACTGGCTGACGAACACCCGATAATACCGCTTATACTAAAATACAGACAACTGCAAAAACTTAATTCGACTTACGTAAAAGGTTTTTTGCCGTTGATTGACGGTAAAACGGGACTTATACACACTTGTTTTAATCAAACGCTTACCACTACGGGCAGACTTTCGTCAAAAGAACCTAACTTACAAAATATACCCGTAAGAGAGCAGGAAGGAAAAGAAATACGCAAGTTGTTCATATCGTCCTTTGACGGAGGTAAAATCGTCGGAGCGGACTATTCGCAGATAGAACTCCGACTTTTAGCGCATTTCAGTGATTGCGCTCCGCTTATAGAGGCGTTTTTAAACGGCGGCGATATTCACGCGCTGACCGCGTCGCAGGTGTTCGGGGTTGAATTGAACGCCGTTACACCCGAAATGCGACGTAGCGCAAAGGCGGTGAATTTCGGCATTATATACGGTATTTCCGATTACGGACTTTCCGAACAACTGAAAATCTCGCCTAAACAAGCCTCGGAGTATATAAAAAAATATTTTGAAACTTATCCTAACGTCAAGAACTATATGGACTCTAACGTGAAATTTGCTCGCGAACACGGTTACGTGGAAACGCTTTTTAAGCGTAAACGCTATATCCCCGAGATAAATTCGCCAAACTACAATTTGCGTAGTTTCGGCGAAAGAGCGGCAATGAATATGCCTTTGCAGGGTACTGCCGCGGATATTATTAAAATAGCGATGATTGCGGTTGAAAGACGAATTAAGGAAGAAAATCTTAAATCGAAGTTAATTCTTCAGGTTCACGACGAATTACTCGTTGACACTTGTGCCGACGAGGTTGAAAAAGTAGAAAATATTCTTAAAGACGAAATGCAATCGGCGGTAAATTTAAAAGTTCCGCTCACGGTTGAAATCGAATGCGGAACGCGTTGGTTCGACGCAAAATAAATTATGAGTAAAAAATTTATAGCGGTTACGGGCGGCATAGGCAGCGGAAAATCCACTTTGCTCGGTTTATTCAAAGCCGTGGGATATCCGATTTTCAGTGCGGACGAAATATACGCCGAATTATTAAAAAACGACGATTTCGTCCGTTCGGTAAGTTTGACCGTCGGAGTCGAGCCGCTAAAAACCGAATACGGAATTAAATTAGACAGGGAAAAGATAGCGGAAAAGGTTTTTTCCGACGGTGATTTATTAAAGAAGTTGAATAGCGTAACTCACGGCGCGATAATGACGGAAATGCAAAATCGCGCAAATCGCGAGGATAAAACGGTTTTTTGCGAAGTGCCGTTACTATTCGAGGGTGGGTATGAAAAGTTATTCGATTTAGTTATAGTCGTAAAGCGGTCGGACGAGAACAGAATAAAAGCGGTCGAAATTCGCGACGGTAAAACCCAAGAAAACGTTAAAAAAATAATAAAAAATCAATTCGATTACTCAAAAATAATCGAGGACGGGCATACTATTATCGTGGAGAACGACGGCTCATTGTCGGCGTTAAAGGTGAATGCCGAAAAAATACTCGATTTCGTCAATAGTAAGGTTTAGCGCGTTTTTGCTCGTATTCGCGATTTTTGCGATTACGGTTTTAACTTACGCGGCGGCTTATCCTAAAAAATATAAGCCGATAGTTAAAAAATACAGCGCGCTTTACGGTTTGGACGAAAATTTGGTGTATGCAGTCATAAAAACCGAAAGTTCGTTTAACGCAGAGGCGATTTCGTCAAAAGGCGCGGCGGGTCTTATGCAAATAATTCCGCCCACGGCGGAATATATTTCGATAAAATGGTACGACGGTGAAGAGTACGATTTGCTAAACGCCGAAACCAACGTTAAATACGGGTGCAAGTATCTGGCGCATTTAGTAGAAAAATTCAACGGGGTCGAAACGGGACTTGCGGCATATAACGCAGGCGAGGGCAAAGTTGCGATATGGCTTGCCGATGAAAATTATTCCGATAACGGTAAAACGCTGAAGACGATACCGTATAAGGAAACCGCCGATTACGTAAAAAAAGTTTTAAAAAGAAAAAAGATATACTCCGTCTTATATTAAAAAACGAGCGCGAAAATTTCGCGCTCGTCTTTTTTTATATTATTTGCATTCGTCGGCTTTGCCCGCGCAACCCAAAACTTCGGTGAGTTTGTGGCGAACGAGTTCCTTAACGTTTGATCTTGCAATTTTAAGATATTCTCTCGGATCGAACTTGTCGGGGTGTTCTACGAAGAATTTTCTTATAGAACCGGTCATTGCAAGGCGGATATCGGAGTCGATATTGATTTTGCAAACGGCAAGTTTAGCAGCCTCGCGAAGTTGATCTTCGGGAACGCCTACCGCGTCGGGCATCTTACCGCCGAATTCGTTTATCATAGCAACGTATTCTTGCGGAACGGACGACGCGCCGTGAAGAACTATGGGGAAGTTGGGAAGAAGTTTAGAAACTTCCTCTAATATATCGAAACGGAGCGGAGGAGGGCAAAGTATGCCTTTTTCATTTCTCGTGCATTGATCGGGTTTAAATTTGTACGCGCCGTGCGAAGTACCTATAGCAATCGCAAGACTGTCAACGCCCGTATTGTTTACGAAGTCGTTTACTTCCTCGGGGCGGGTATAAGAACCGACCGCGTGGCTGACTTCGTCCTCTATACCTGCGAGAGTACCGAGTTCGCCTTCTACGGTTACGTTGTATTTATGAGCGTACTCAACGACTTTTCTCGTTACTTCTATATTCTTTTCGTAGGGGAGAGCCGAGCCGTCGATCATAACCGAGGTAAAGCCGCCGTCTATGCAAGCCTTGCAAGTATCGAAGTCCGGACCGTGATCGAGGTGAAGAACGATAGGAATATCGGGACATTCCTTAACCGCAGCCTCAACGAGTTTAACGAGGTAAGTGTGGTTTGCATACGCACGCTCGCCTTTGCTTACCTGCAAAATAACGGGCGCTTTCTCTTCCTTGCACGCTTCGGTTATACCTTGAACGATTTCCATGTTGTTTACGTTGAACGCGCCTATGGCGTAACCGCCCTTATAAGCCGCTTCAAACATCTTTTTAGAATTAACTAATGGCATATTGAACCTCCAAAATTTTTTCCGATACAATTATACACTATTTTTTATAAAACGGCAAATAAATTCGTTTGACATTTCCACAAAATTTTTATATAATTTAGTAGCTCAATCAATGATGCGTTCGGAGATAAAGCGCAAAATTAAACTAACCCTTCGGTCGAACACGGTTTTACCGATGGCAACGGACTTTATATTGTTATTTTGCGCATACTCTTTTTCGGGGTGTGCGTTTTTTTACGGAGGTTGTAGTATGAGAA
>CAVLAV010000147.1:0-5199 GCA_963660735.1 bacterium | reverse complement strand
ACCGTCAGGTTTTTGTAAGGCGTCAGCCTTTATCGTTGAATAGGGTAAAAGCGACGAAGCAAACTCCCGGGAGGGTGGAGGTCTACGGAGTATATGTTCCGCGCATTTCGGTGGGATATTTCGCGGTCGCTAAATGTGGCGGCACTTTTTGCCCCTAAACGCTTGACAATTTTTTTATTAAGGTATAAAATAACAAGCGTTATTTATAATAAAGGAAAAGCAAATGCCTGCGAAAATAGTATTCGATAAAGAAAAAGTCGCGGCGGCGGCGTACAGAATAATAGAGCGCGACGGGTTAGCCGCGCTCAACGCAAGGTCGCTTGCCAAGGAGTCGGGGTGTTCGACGCAACCCATTTACTTGCGCTACTCCGATATGAGCGAAGTGAAAGCCGACGCGGATAAAATCGTGCGCCAAGTTTACGGCGAATATTTGCAAAACGGACTAAAAGGTAAATCCTCGCTTTACGCGGGGTACTTAACGGCTTACGTAAAATTCGCCGCCGAAAAACCCAACTTGTTCGCATATCTGTTTATGCGCCCCACGGGCGAGGAAAAGGAAGAGGATAAAGCTTTACGAAAAGGCATAACCGAGGCGATAGCGCGATTAGGCGGTTATTCGCTGAAAGTGGCGGACAAATTCTTTTTTGCGAGTTGGTTGTTTGCGCACGGCATAGCGTGTCAGATAGCCACGGGGTATATAAAATGGGACGAAAAGACGGTTGAAAAAATGCTCGACGAGAATTTTTGCGCGTTGAAAAAATATTACGGGGATATAAAGAATGATTGCGATTAAAGTAGAAAATATAGTAAAAAAATATAAAGGCGTAGTCGCGTTAAACGGCGTTAGTCTGACGGTAAAAGACGGCGAATTGTACGGACTTTTAGGACTTAACGGCGCGGGCAAAACGACGCTCGTAAACCTGCTTTGCACTGCTATGCCTTTCGATAGCGGCAATGCGGAAATTTACGGGTATTCGGTAAAAACCGATATAGAAAAAATAAAAACGATAGTTGACGTTTCCCCGCAGGAAACTTCGGTCGCACCAAATCTCACGGTGCGCGAAAATCTTGAATTTTTTGCCGAAATTTATAAAAAACCCAAGTCGGGCGTAGACGAAATTATGGAAAAATTCGCATTGACGGAAGTAAGCGAAAAGCGCGCCAAGACTTTATCGGGCGGTTATATGCGCCGATTGTCGATAGCCGCCGCGCTCGTGTCCGAGCCGAAAGTTTTGTTCCTTGACGAACCGACTTTGGGTCTTGACGTAATCGCCCGCAGAGAACTTTGGAAAACCGTGAGCGCGCTGAAAGGTAAGATAACCGTCGTATTGACCACTCATTATCTCGAAGAAGTCGAGGCTTTGTGCGACCGCGTGGGCATACTTAGAAAAGGTAAACTCATTGCCGAAGGCACGGTGGAGGAATTAAAAACGACGGCGAACGCGACGACTTTCGAGGACGCGTTCGTTAAAATCTCGGAAGGGGCGATTTATGAGCGGCGGAATTATTTTTGCAAAACGCAATTTTAAAGAGAGCGTGAGAGATCCTCTCACTTATATTTTTTGTGCGGGTTTTCCGCTTGCAATGCTTGCGTTGTTCGCGCTTATCAACGCGTTTTTGCCCGCAAAACAGGCGACTTTCGAGTATGCCTCGTTAGTTCCGGGCATATTGCCGTTCGGCTACACCTTTACAATGCTCACGCTGTGCCTGCTCGTTTCCAAGGACCGTTCCACGGCGTTTATAAAGCGTTTGCGCACTTCGCCGTTGCGCCCGTTCGATTTCGTTTTCGGTTACGCGGCGTTGGGCGTGGTTACGGGGCTCGTGCAGTCGGTCGTTTGCGTGGGCGGCGGCGCGATACTCGCGCTTGCTACGGGCGACGAATATTTTTCGTTTGCAAAGTGCGTTCTGCTTATACTCTCGCAACTGCCTATGTTGCTTATCTGCGTGTTTACGGGCATATTTTTCGGTTGCGCGTTAAACGAAAAATCCGCGCCCGCGCTCACCTCGGTGTTTATCTCGGCAAGCGGAGTTTTGGGCGGCGCGTGGATGCCGCTCGATATAATGGGCAATTTTGAAATTATTTGCCGCTTTTTCCCCTTTTATCCGTCGGTTTGCGTGGGCAGGGTAATAACGGGCGCGTTACATTCCGCAACCGCTCCCGCCGCCGAACGCCTCGCGTACTCCTTCGACACGCCTACGCTTTTGGGACTTATAACCATAGCCGTATGGCTGCTCGTTTCCGCTATTGCGGCTATAATTTTTAATAAAAGAGCGAAATAAGACTTTAAAATTAAGTCGCGTTTTCCATTGGAAAACGCGACTATTTTTATATACGGCGACATATATATAATCGTATGAAAATACCGTGGAAAGCGGCGCGTTTCGTTCTTCTCGCCGTTATTTTGCTTTTAACTCCGCTCGTGGCGGCTGAAAAAACTCGGAAGGAGAGCAGTTTCCCCGTAAAGACCGAGGAATACGAAAAGGTGCTTACTCTGTGGAATATTGATACCTTCGAGGGTGGCACGGGCGCGAGGAGCGATTTTTTAAATTCGCGCGCGATAGAGTTCGGCGAAAAAGGCGTGCTTATAATGGTGATAAGCCATACGCCCGAAAGCGCGGAAACCGCGCTTTCGGGCGGGGCGACTCCCGCTATGATCTCGTTCGGAACGGGACTCGATTTTATCGCGCCGCGCGTTAAAAGTTTGCTGAATAAAAAATTCCCGCTCGCCGAAATAAACGGAAAAACTTACGCCTACCCTTGGTGCAAAGGCGGCTATTTTTTACTGCGCAAAAGCGGAGATAACCGACCTATAAATAAACTAATCGTTTCCGACGGCAAACGCAATCTCGCGCTCGGGGCGGCGTACTTTTTACACGAAAACTACGACGAAATTATTTTAAAAGAACCGCTCGACGCTTACGCGGATTTCGTTTCAGCGGGCGACGGAACTGCGCTTATCGGAACTCAACGCGATATAAAGCGGCTTATAACGCGCGGACTTAATTACACCGCGACCCCTCTCGAAGAATTTAACGACCTGTATCAATATATAGCCGTTACCGCCGACGACGAGGCGGCTTGCTCCGTTGCGAGAAAATTTATAGACTACCTGCTTACCCAAAAATCGCAGGAAAAACTTTCGGCTTACGGTATGATGCCCGCCGTTAAGGGCGTTGCCGTTAGCGAAAGTCTTTCCGCTTACGATCCGTCAAAAATTGCCGCGAGCGTGTCGGCGTTTACTTCGCAAAACTCGCTCGAAAACCTTAAAAGCGCGCTTTTGGAAAGCGTAAAATCGCGAAAAAAATGCCAAACGTTTGAAAATGCTTTAAAACGCCCCCCAAACGCTTGAAAATAAAAATAAATTATTGTAAAATAGGAGGGAACGAAAAATGTCTTATAAAGAAAGACTCGTTTCTATTGCCAGACTTTGCGGCGCGGACTACGAGGAGGACTGCGATTTGTCCGCGTTGTGCTCTTATCGCACGGGCGGCAGAGCCGATTGCAGGATTTCGCCTGCGACCGAAGAGCAGTTCAAAACCGTTGTGGAGGAATTAAAGGCGGCGGACTTGCCGTATTTTTATCTCGGTTGCGGCTCGAACGTGCTTGCTTCGGACGAAGGTTATCGCGGCGCGGTAATTTGTACCGACAAACTCAAAGGGTTAAGCGTGAGCGGCAAAATTATAACGGCTTACGCGGGCGAAAAAGTCGCGGATCTCGTAAAATTCGCGCTTATGTGCAGTCTCGGCGGCGCGGAGTTTTTAAACGGAATCCCCGCGAGCGTGGGCGGCGTGGTCGCTATGAACGCGGGTTGTTACGGCAAGAGCGTTGCGGATATATGTTCCTACGCGGTTTCGGCAAGCGGAGTGTACGCCGCCAAAGATTGCGGGTTCGCTTATCGCGAAAGCAGGTTTAAAAAGACGAACGACGGCGTTATAAAAGCCGCGTTTCACCTTGAAAACGCCGAGTACGATCAATCCGAGGCGAAAGCCGAATATTACCGCAATTTGCGCAAAAACAAGCAGCCCAAGGGCAGGTCGTGCGGCAGTACGTTTAAAAACGACGGCTACTACGCGGGCAAGGTGATAGAAAGTTGCAATCTTAAAGGCGTAAGGATAGGTTCGGCGCGCGTGAGCGAAAAACACGCCAACTTTATTCTTGCCGACCAAAAAGCAAAAAGCGCGGATATTTATTCGCTCATAAATCTTATTAAAAAGACCGTTAAAGATAAAACGGGCATAGAACTCGAAGAAGAAATCGAGTTTTTGGGAAGTTTTTCTGATGAAAATAAATTTTGATTTGCACACTCATACCGTGTACAGCCACGGCAAAGGTACTATCGCGGAAAACGCGAAAGCCGCCGCCGAAAAAGGGCTTTACGGTATAGGCATAACCGACCACGGGTTTTCGCATCCCGCGTTCGGTATGCGCAGGAAAAAACTCGACGAGATGCGTGAAAACTGCATCGCCGCCGAAAAAGAGTACGGAGTAAAAGTGCTGCTCGGCATAGAGTCCAACTTGCGCGGCGAGTGCGGCACGATAGACGTAAAGGAGAAAGATTACCCCAAACTCGACCTTATACTCGCGGGGGTACACAGGTTCATTTATTACAAGAGTTTAGGCGATTTCGCCCACCTTTTGTGCGGCAACATCATAAGGAGCGCGATAGGCAGCAAGCCGTCCAAAAGGCTAGTGGAATACACTACTCGTTGCTACGTGAACGCCGTAAAAACCAACCCTATAGACGTGTTGACTCACGTGGGGTATCTGTGTTTTTGCGACCCCGTGGAAATTGCCAAAGTATGCGCCGATTACGGCACTTATATGGAGATAAACACTAAAAAAACTCACCTGACGGACGAGCAGTGGCGGCAGGTACTCGAAACCGACGTGAGGTTCGTTATCGACAGCGACGCGCACACCGTAGACCGTATAGGCGATACCGCTTTGGCAGAAGAACTTTTAAAGCGGGTGGATATACCTCTCGACCGCATAGACAACATCGACGGAAAAGTACCGAATTTAAGGTTCGCGCGGTATAAAAAGGAACACGGAATAGAATAATAAACTCTGTTCGCAAGTGATTAAAGTAGTAAAGCCATCAAATATTATATCGTCATCAGACTTGTGTCAAACTTCAAAATTTATTGTCATTGCGAGGGAGCAAAGCGACCGCGGCAATCCCTTGGAGTAAAGTACGG
>CAVLAV010000146.1:0-5211 GCA_963660735.1 bacterium | reverse complement strand
CGACCATAGGCGTTCCGCGGAAAAGGGCAACGTATACTTTACAAATTTTATCTAATATCTTAACGAAAACGTTTTTATTGTAGGCGACTTGTACCAAGGCTAAAATCGTACCGAGTATTACGCCTAAAATAAAGCCGAGTATTGCGATTTTTAAAGTTATCAGCAGTCCGTTAAAAACGAATTGCTTGTAAAAAGGAGTCGATAATTTATCGAAAAAGACCTTCCATTGTTCAGCACTCATATTAAACTCCGTAAACAAAGATATCTCTCACCGTGAGGTGAGAGGTATCCGAGATATTTTTTAGCGTTTTATTATACGTTTTCGTTTACGAAATCGTATCCGATTTTTTCGCCGCTGCCGCCGTTGTATTTTTCGACTATTTTATTAAATTCGCCGTTTTCAACGATTTTAGCAAGATAAGCGTTCATATTGGTAACGAGTTCGCTGTTACCTTTTTTAATAAGAAACGCATATTTCTCTTCGGTAAGGCTTATTTTAATCGCTTTGATTTTACCGTTGGAATTTTTGGCGAGTGCAAGGGCGGGGGCCTCATCGATAATCACTGCGTCGACGTTACCGTTCTGCAAATCCATAGCGGCGGTCAAACCGTCTTCGTAACCTTTCTGAACGGAAGCGCCGAGCGCAAGACCGTCGGCATCGACGATATAATTAAAACCGGTAGTACCGCTTTGTCCGCCGAGTTTGGTTTTCGTCTTTAAAACCGCGTCAACTTCCGCTTTGGTAGTGCAAGCGTCGAAACTCGTATCGTCGGACTTAACCAACACCATTTGAGATGCAGAGTAATATTCGGTAGAGAAATCGAACGACGCCATACGCTCGGCGGTAATGGTCATACCGGCCATACCGATATCGCCGTAACCGGCGTCTACCTGAGATTCGATTGCGTCGAAATCAACGTTTTTAATAACTAATTTGTAGTTGTTTTCTTTGGCAAAGCCCGCGGCAATTTCCATATCTATGCCGTAAATCTTACCGTTTTCGGTATATTCAAACGGCTCGAACGGGCAGTTGGTAAGTACGGTAAAAGTCTTTTGGCTATCTTCTTTTTTGCAAGCGGTTAAAGAAAACGCAGCGGTTAAAGCAAGTGCGCCTGCAAGAAGCGCGGTCAACAATTTTTTCATAAGTGTAACTCCTTTGAAACAATAAATTTTAATTACGCGCTTATTATACCGCCACGATTTATAAAAGTCAATATTTTTTGCATAAATTTTAAAAATATTCATAATTTATTGAAATATTCATAAAATATTGCATAAAACGGTTTATATATCCTTGAATATTTGCATTTTAGACCTTCTTAATATACCGCTTATCGCTCTTGCCGTAGTTACGGGCGCGATTTTATAAAAGAAATTCATAAGTTTCGCGTCGTAACCTATAACTTTAAACTTTTTGCCGCGCTTTAAAGTTTTTACTATCTTTTTGGCGACGAACTCGGGCGAGGAAGAAAACTTTTTAATTATTCTTAACTCTTTTTCGCTTGCGGATTGATTGCGCATAACGTTAGTCGCCACAAACCCGGGGCATACGCAGGAAACTTTGGTTTTTCCTCTCTGCTCGTCCGCAAGCGACATTGTAAAACTTTTTAACGCCGCTTTCGACGCGCCGTAAGCCGAAATTCCCGAAAAAGTGCATAGTGCGGAACTCGAAGATACGTTTAATATCGCTCGCTTTTCGTGCTTTTCGAGTATAGGTAAAACGAATTTTGCGGCGTAAACGCAACCGAAAAAGTTTACGCTCATAACTCTTTCGTAAGTTTCGACCGAGGTTTTCTCCGTCGATGCAAATTTGGGTAAAATTCCCGCACAGTTTATAATCGCGTCGGCGGTATAACCCCTCGCGGTAAAATCCCTAACGAAATTTTGCCAACTTTCTTCGCTCGAAACGTCGAATAAAAAATAATCGGCAAGGTTTACCGATTTTTCGCCGAGCGAATTTTTGAATTCTTTAATCTTGTTTTCGTCCCGCGCAATGCCGTAAACGGTGCAATCGTACTTTTTTATCAAAAGTTCCGCAACGCTTTTTCCTATACCGGAAGATATTCCGCTTATAATAATATCCTTATACATACAAATATTTTAACACAAGCAAGTCAAAAAAACAAGCGCACGACAATATAATTGTATAGAGGTGAGATTTTTGAAAAGAATAAGTAGTAAAGGTCTTAACGCAATAACTGCAATAATATTGTGTGCGTTGTCTTTGGGGTTGGCGGCTATATGTTTTATACCGAGCGACGCGAAAACCATATCGGGCGGGAAAAGTTACGCGCCCGTGTATTACGGCGACCGCAATTCAAAAAACGTTGCACTGACTTTTAACGTGTACGAAGGCGCGGATATAGTCGAGGGCATACTTGCAACGCTGAAAGAGCATAATGCGAAAGCAACCTTTTTTATAGGCGGTTGTTGGGCGGAAAAAAATGCCGAAACTCTGAAAAAGATACTCGACGAAGGACACGAACTCGGCAGCCACGGCTATTTTCATAAGGACCATTCCAAAATATCGGAAGAGCGGAACAGGGAAGAAATGGAGTCTACCCACGGACTTATAAAACACCTTACGGGGTACGAAATAAAATTATTCGCGCCGCCTTCGGGCGCGTATTCGGTAACGACGCTCAAAGTTGCCGAAAATATGGGGTATAAAACCATAATGTGGAGCAAAGATACCGTCGATTGGCGTGACAAAAATTCAAAAATAGTGTACAATAGAGCCGTAAAGAATATTTGCGGCGGCGATATAGTGCTTATGCACCCTAAAAAGCATACGCTCGAAGCCTTGCCGAAAATTCTCGAATATTACCAAAGTAAAGGGCTTACCGCAACCACGGTGAGCGAATGTATAGGACGAAATGACTGAATCTAAAAAATACTCTAACAATTTAAGACTTATAACCGAAAATATGCCGTCGCTCCTTTCCGTAAGCGTAGGAATACTCGTAGGGGCGGGCAGTTGCCTCGAAAATAAAGATATCAACGGCATATCGCACTTTATAGAGCACGTTACTTTTAAAGGTACGAAAAGATTTTCCGCAACGGGACTTTCGGAGGCTTTCGACGATATAGGCGCGCAGGTAAACGCTTTTACTTCTAAAGAGATGACTTGCTATTACGTAAAATCGACTAAAAAGCAACTTGAAAGGAGCGTGGAACTGATTGCGGATATGTTTTTGAACTCGGTTTACGACGAGGACGAATTGAACCGCGAAAAGGGCGTAGTTATAGAAGAAATAAATATGTCTTACGACACGCCCGAGGACGTTTGTCTGGACGCGCTTTCGCAAGCGTTTTACGGCGACGAAGGGTTGGGACAGACCATTTTGGGCGACGCCGACAATATCAACTCGTTTAATCGTCAGACCGTTTTAAATTATAGGGACGATTATTACAATGCGGACAATATAGTAATTTCTTTTGCGGGCAATATCGACTTAAAGCAAGCCGACGAACTGGTAAAAAAATATATTTTGCCGTTCGTTTCCGATAAAAAATCAAAACCGTTTTGCGTAACCACGCGCGAAAACCTTTGCGGAAAGATACTGAAAAACAAAGACGTGGAACAGTTGCACTTGGCGCTCGGCTTTTCGGGTCTTAAATACGACGACCCACAAAGTACGGCGGTTTCGGTATTTAACGTGGCGTTAGGCTCGGGAATGAGCAGCAGGCTTTTTCAGGAAGTGCGCGAAAAACTTGGACTTTGCTACACCGTATACTCTTATCCGTCGGGTTACCGCGATTCGGGCAGTATGGCGATATACGCGGGACTTAACTCGGAAAGCGCGAATAAGGCTTACGACGCCATAATGCGTGTTTTAAAGGGGTTAAAAACCGACGGTTTAACCGAAAAAGAACTCGAAAGGGCAAAAGCGCAGATTTTAAGCTCGTTTGAATTCGGCGCGGAAAGTACGGCGTCGCAGATGATGCTTTTCGGCAAATATCTTTTGTTTACCGATAAGGTTTTCGATTGCGAAAAGAAGATTAAGGATATAAACGAAATAACTTTAACCGCCGTAAACGACTACGTTAAAAACTTCGATATAGACGATTTTTCGCTTGCGTTGATAGGTAAGAACGCCGAAAAAGTTAAATTTTAATAAAAAATAAGTGCGGTGCGAAAATTCTTTTCGCACCGCATAAAAATTAGCGCGGCGCGGAAAAATTTTTCCGCGCCGCGCGTCGTAATTTTTAATAAGCGAAATTTTAATACATTCCGCCCATACCGCCTTGACCGCCTTGGGGCATCGGAGGAACGGGTTCGGGAATGTCGGTAACGATACTCTCTGTAGTAAGAAGGGTAGCCGCAATCGACGCAGCGTTCTGAAGTGCCGAACGGGTAACTTTGGTAGGATCTATAATTCCTGCCTCTACCATATCCACGTATTCGTTCTTGTACGCGTCGAAACCGCAGTTTGCCTTTTTACTTCTTAAAATATTGCTGAGGATGACCGAGCCGTCAAGACCCGCGTTTTTAGCGATTTGTCTTACGGGTTCTTCTATTGCTTTAAGAATGATTTGCGCGCCCGTCTTTTCGTCGCCCGAAAGTTTTGCTATGAGGTTTTTAAGTTCGGGAATAGCGGTTAAAAGGGCAGTGCCGCCGCCGGGAACGATACCTTCTTCGACTGCAGCGCGAGTAGCCGCCAACGCGTCCTCTATACGGAGTTTCTTTTCCTTCATTTCGACTTCAGTAGCCGCGCCGACGTTGATTACCGCTACGCCGCCCGCAAGTTTCGCAAGTCTTTCCTGAAGTTTTTCTCTGTCGTAATCCGAAGTGGTTTCGGCGATTTGCGACTTAATGGAAGCAATTCTCGATTTGATAGCCTCGGGGTCGCCTGCGCCGTCGATAATAACGGTGTTGTCTTTATCGACTTTGATTTGTCCCGCTCTGCCGAGCATATCGGGGGTTACGTCCTTAAATTCCACGCCGAGTTCGGAAGAAACTACCTGTCCGCCCGTCAATATGGCTATATCTTCGAGCATAGCCTTTCTTCTGTCGCCGAAACCGGGCGCTTTAACCGCAACGCAGTTGAACACGCCTTTGAGTTTGTTTACGACCAAAGCGGCAAGGGCGTCGCCTTCAACGTCCTCGGCTATAATCAACAGTCTTTGACCTTGTTGAGCAACGGGTTCGATTACGGGCAAAATTTCCTGTATGGAGGAAATCTTTTTATCGGTTATAAGTATAACGGG